>JAHHLP010000438.1 GCA_018679295.1 Rhodothermia bacterium | reverse complement strand
GTATCTGCCCGTGCGGCAATCCGTCCTTGAAGTCGAGAGCTTCCGCGAGTTCCTGGACCAAAACCACGGGCATCGGGCATTCGCGGAGCAAATGCAGTTCGCAGTCGCGCAAAGACCGATGGACTTTTACACGCTCGAGATCCAGAGGCATCTCGCGCGTGCTATCGAGAAGGCTACGGTAGGTGGCGAAGATCCGGCGAAGGTGCTTCGAGAGGCAGCTAGGCAATCCAACGCGCTTCTTTCGAGCTTGACAGCGGCAGAGCGTGCGCAGGGTAAAGCGAAGGCTAACAAGTGAGCAAGACCACAGCCATAGCTCAGACGATAGACGCCGGCGCCATCGGCGTCCGGCCGCCGAAGCCAGGCCGGCGCGCTGGCTTACCCGGGCGCAGTCAGCTTCCGGAAGCGCTTCTATTCCTGTCTCCGACCTTGGTTGTGGTGGCCGTATTCATCGTCTTCCCGATCGCTTTCTCGTTCTATCTGAGCTTCCACGAGTGGAATATGTTCAGCGCGGAGCAAGCGTTTGTCGGTCTCGACAACTACGCACGACTCGTGACCGATCCGGAGTTCTGGGCCGTCTTCAGGCACACACTGGTGTACACCGTCGGAACGGTTCCGGTCAACATGGCGCTCGCACTGGTGGTGGCCGTGGTACTGAACAAGAATATCAAAGGTCGCAAGATCCTGCGAGCTGCCTTCTTCACGCCGGTGATCGTGTCGACAGTGGCGGCTGCGGTGATCTGGCGATGGATCTTTGATCCCAATCTCGGTCTTTTCAACTACGCGATGTCGGCAGTCGGCCTTCCCGTTATCAACTGGGCCAATGACCCGACTGCCGCCATGGCCTCGCTCATCATCGTTGGTGTCTGGAAGACGTTCGGCATCAACATGGTTCTCTTCGCAGCCGGCCTTTCGGCAATTCCGGTCCACTACTATGAGGCGGCAGAAATCGATGGAGCTGGAAGCTTGCAGAAATTCTGGCGGATTACCGTGCCACTGCTCGCACCTACGACACTCTTCATTCTTGTCCTGTCAATCATCGGTTCGTTTCAGGTCTTCGATCTCGTCTACGTGTTGACCTACGGCGGTCCGCTCGGATCGACCAAGGTCCTCGTCTTCTATCTCTACGAGTACGCGTTCAAGTTTTTCGACATGGGCTTTGCATCGGCGGTGGCATATCTCCTCTTCGGGGTGTTGTTCGTGCTGACTCTATTTCAAATCCGACTCTTTCGCGAACACGTGTACGACGCGGGATGACGACGATGATCGCACATACCTCGGCGCGAAGAATTAAGAGCGTTCTCGCCCACACCGTGATTTACGTGGCTGCCGCGGCAACCGTAATGCCTTTCGTGTGGATGATTCTCAGCTCCTTCAAGGACCTCGGTGAAATACTGAGTTTCCCACCGACGTGGTGGCCCGAGAATTTCACTTTTGAGAACTACAAGAACGCCTTTGGTGCGGCATCCTTCGGGCGCTTCTACGCAAACAGCCTATTCGTTGCATCAGCGGTTACGATCGGACAACTCGTGACATGCTCGCTCGCCGCGTATGCGTTTGCCCGGATGCGATTCAGGGGTCGCAATGTTCTTTTCTATCTCTTCCTTGGGACGATGATGGTGCCGATTCACGTCACCATGATTCCCAGCTTCATGATTCTTCACTGGGCGGGTTGGATCGATACGTACGCGGCGTTGATCGTGCCGGGGCTGGCCTCGGCGTTCGGCACGTTTCTTCTCCGCCAGTTTTTCCTGTCGATTCCGCGTGAGCTCGAAGAGGCCGCTTTTATGGACGGGTGCAGCCGGTTCGGTGTGCTTTGGAGAATCATTTTGCCTCTTTCCAAACCGGCTCTCGCAACCCTTGCCATTTTCACCTTTATGGCCGTCTTCAACGATTTCATTTGGGCACTGATCGTACTCAATACCGAGGAGATGTACACAGTCCAACTGGGCCTCGCCATCTTCCGTGATCGCTACGCGACCGAATGGGGAAATCTCATGGCGGGGTCCGTCGTGGCGACGTTGCCCATTCTCATCGTGTTTTTCTTTGCACAAAAGTACTTCATCCAGGGAATTACGCTGTCTGGCCTCAAAGGCTGAATAAGAAGATGTTCAACCACAAGCTGATTATCGAAACGCTCGTGTCCGATTGCCGGATGTCGGGTCGAGATCTAAAACCAGGGAGGAACCCATGAACAACATCGACAACCATCTAAACGTGTGGCTTGTGTGCCTGTTAGCCGCCATTGTGGCGTTGCCGGTGCAAGCCCAAAACCAAAGCTTCGAATACGCGACGGGCATCAAGACCCAGGTACCGTACGTCGCCTCGGGGGCCATCACCCTCGACGGCGTGGCGGATGAGGCCGAATGGGCTGGGGCCCAGGTCGTCGACCCAACGGTGCAGTGGGACGGCGCGTGGTCCGGCCACCCTGAAGCAGACGTACTGGCCAGTGGGCGGCTGCTCTACACCGAGGGCATGCTGTATATCTACATCGAGGTGGAAGACTATGATGTCTCCATCGATACGGAGAACCCGGGCCAGAGCGATCAGATTCTCCTTGGCGTGGACCTCGTCCACGATCCCGGAGTGACGGACGTGCAGACCGACGGCGACTTCGCAGGATTCATTGCGAATGCGCCCGATCAAGGCCCGGTAACTTACAAGATTGCCCATGGTCTCGGTGTGACGCTCAACTGGGATGCTGCCAATGGTGACCCGGTCGCGGAAGGTTGGGTGCAGGGCACGACGTTCTTCGACGAGACGACGCTCGTCTGGGGAGCGGAGCTTGCCATAGTCAATCCTGCTATCACGACGGACGCAGAGATCGGATTTAACCTGGGCCTCGGGCTGGCGAAAGCTGAAGGTGCCGGCGATCGCGGAGAGGCGACATATGCGTTCTCGTCCTGGGTTGTCTGCAACCCCGACCTGCTCGAAGACGAGCTTTGGTGTGGCCCGGGAGGAACGGTGATGAGCGACGCGCACAGCTTCGCGACACTGGATTTGCTTCCCTCTGGCGTGCTTCCCTACGGGATGGGCA
>JAHHLP010000508.1 GCA_018679295.1 Rhodothermia bacterium | reverse complement strand
CCAGCGCTGTGAGGTCCAACCCATTTGCGAAAGGCACCGCATTGACGGCAAGATTGAAAACGCGATGGCCTTCTTGCTTACGCTCCGTCTCGGCTGCCACAAACTCGACCTCGTAGAGACCTGCGCTTACGTCGAATCGATAATGCGCGGCTCCGATCCGCGTGCTCTGAAGGAGTGGATCATCGTGCGAACCGTAGATACGGTGGTGGATACGGCTACCTCGTCCGCCGACGCCTCCCCATGGTCCCTCGTGATAGTCTCGATCCGGCTCCCATACACGACCTTCATCATCTACATAAGAGTAATGTGCGCCCGAGTTAACGGCAATCTCGCTACCCAGCGGAGTGAAACTCGTGAACATGGGCCTGCGATCTTCAAATCGGACCACAACGCGGTCCCGATCAGTCTGGCTCTCAGTGGTACCGATCGCTTCCACGTTGTTCGAACCCTGAATGAAGCCGACATCCCAGACTGTGGTTGCATTCGCGGTCGCCCGAGCATCGTAGGGGACACCGTTGACCATCAGACGAACCGTATCATGATTCGAGTAGACCCGGAGCGAATACAATGAATCTCCAGGAATGCTACCAGCGCGGCTAAGCCGCTCTCGTTCAACATGCAAAACCGGCTTGTTCGCTAGATGAGCCTTGTAATAGTAGGAGACGTCCTTCGGAGTTCGGTCGAAGAAGTACAGTCCCTTTTGATTGATCGCGTTCTTGGTATCCTGTCGGTGCGAGGATCCAAAATCGAACTGATTCCAAACACCGCTTCCAACCAGATAAGGCCGCTCACGTATTGTAAGGAACGCGCTGCGGTGATAGGCTTGAGCATGTTCGGTGCTGAAATCGAAAGCACGCGGCTGTCGTGTGTGTACTCGCTCGTCGCTGCCGGCCCCGTACTCGCTTATCATTAGCGGCCGGCTGGGGTGGGCCGCATGCAGGCTGTCGAGAAAGGCACCAAAAGTCTCGAAATCATGATAGTACCAGCCGAAGTAGAGGTTCATACCTAAAACATCAGAGACATCACTCAAGCCCCTGCCATTGTAAACCTCATGGAGGGACTGGGCCATAGCGGTTAACCTCGACCCGTCTTCCTCCTTCGAAATGGTCTCAAGTCGATTTGCGAGATCCAGAAGTCGCTCATAGTAGCCCTCAGGAATCTCCGGTCGCGGTTCTCTGAGCATCACCTCATTCATGTACCCCCACATGACGATCGAGGGGTGGTTGTGGTGCTGCCGGATCATTTCCCTGAGCATGTTCTCCGAATTGGTCGCGAACGCTTCAGAGATAGTGATCAGGTTTACGATCGGAATCTCCTCCCACACTAAAAGCCCAAGGCGGTCAGCTTCCTCCAGCACGGCGGGATCCTGAGGGTAATGGGCGAGCCGGAGAAAGTTGAATCCGTTCTGTTTGATCATGTTGACATCGCGCCGATGGATCTCGTCAGGCACCGCATTGCCGTACGTTGGGTAGTCCTGGTGCCTGTTGGTACCGTACAGCGGCGTTCGTTTTCCGTTGAGCCAGAACCCGTCGTCGGCGTCCGCGCGAAACCAGCGGAAGCCAAGAGGGACTCGGATCACATCCCGGAGCAGGTCCTCAACCGAAATCGCAACCGTCACGCCATAAAGGTTGGGTGCCTCGGGCGACCATAATTTCGGATCTGCAATCTCACCCAGATCGAGGATGAACTCAGAAATGGATCCGGCGAGAATTTCAATCGTCGATTGTGTGCTTGCAACAGGACGGTACTGAGGGTCGAACAGTGTTGCCGTCAATACGCCGGCCGCATTCTCCAACCGATCGTTTTTCACCGAGCCGCGTACGCGAAGTGCCGCGGCTGTCTCCGAAACAGACGGCGTAACAGCATAGACACCCGGGCCGCCGTAGTCCAGCATGTTGAAATGGACGTCGCTGGTAGTGATGAGCCATACATCGCGGTAGATTCCGCCATAAAACGTAAAGTCCGCGTTCAGGGGTGGGATGTTCGGGTCGTGGCTGTTGTCGACGCGGACCGCAATCAGGTCAGCGCCGTCGCCGCGAAGTTGATCAGTCGCGTCAACGGTGAACGCCGTGTATCCGCCGATGTGCTGTCCCACATGTTGCCCATTGACATACACATCAGCAACCTGGTTGGCACCCTCAAAGTGGATGAAATGCCGTTTGTCCGGCCCCGCATCTACCAGATTCAGAACACGCCGATACCAGCCAACCCCGCGATAGTATTCCGGCCTCTTATCGAAGGCATCCTCGGCGTTCCATGTATGGGGAAGATCGACGTTGACCCACGTCGAGTCGGTCAAGCCCGCAAGGTGTCCGGCCTCAAGGTCACCCTTGTGAAAGCTCCAACCGTCGTTCAATGTGACCTTAAGGCGACCCGCCGTACCGTTCAGCACTACAATTTCGGCGGACCCTCCCGGGAGGATGGCCACCAGAACGACCAAGCAAAGCCATCGCGCTCCCGTCGAAAATGTATTCAATATCATCCTCTCCTTATGGCCTGCTGTTTCCGCCGAAGTCTGCGCGAGACGTGCTCTCGACCCTCATTGTGATAAGTGATGCGAGCGGCAGCCACGCCGACCAACCCTATCTGGATTAGTGGTCCAGGCGTCTTTCGGCCGCCTGCCAGGAGCCCGCCGGCTTCAATGGAATCGACATGCCCCCGGTGTCGCCGAGCAGTGCCCACAAGCGCTCACGCATCTCCGTTACCTTGGCCCGATACTCAGGCACGAAGATCAAGTTATGCTGTTCGCG
>JAHHLP010000400.1 GCA_018679295.1 Rhodothermia bacterium | reverse complement strand
TGTGTATATGTGACAGACCCGAGTCTTACCGGTACGCCTAATCGTGGTGGGATCGGCGAGATGCCGCGTGGCTGTGTCGACGCCCGGCGGTGGATCAACTTGAGCGACAAAGTTAGTCGTACCTGTTCGTGCACCGCAACTTTGTCGGTTTAAGATATGCGGAATAGGGCGCGCGGCCGCAGGTGCGGATCCGCTGGCCCATCCGGCTTTGATGGTCAGTCCTGCGTTGGATCGTTGGATCGAAAAGTCGGTCGGGAGCAGCATCGGATGGACCGACCGGCCAGCGCGGCGTGCCATCGCATGGACCGGCTGACCAGCCCAGCGTACCATCGCCGCAGTCGACACGCCGGTCCGATCCCGTATCGAATGAATTGACACCGATCGACAGAATTGCTTGGGCAATGACCCTAAGCGGCCGACCGAGTCTCTAGATTGGCCGTGGCACCGCAATATGCGCCGCAGCCGCCATCTCGGAGATGAAGCCCCTATCCGGCCGCGCCTCAATGGCCGTGCCAACAACAACGAAGTCCGCTCCAGCCTGCACCTTGCGGGCTACGTCGTTCGGTGAGCGGAGTCCGCCGCCTACCATCAGGGGCACGTTGCAGATTTCAGACACCGCGCTGATCAGGGGCTCGGCGACGTTGCCCTTCGCTCCAGACCCGCCGTCCGCGAACAACAGCTTCATCCCCATCATCTCGGCCGCGAGTGCAGTAGCCGCCGCCACATCAGGCTTATCCTGCGGAAGAGGCATCGAGTGTGTCACGTATTGTGCTGTCGTCGTCTTCCCGCAATCGACGAGCATGTACCCCGTCGCGATCGGCTCGATTTCCATAGAACGAATCACAGGCGCCGCATGCACATGCTGGCCAAACAGATATTCCGGGTTGCGACTGCTCACCACCGAAAGAAAGAGAATCGCATCCAATGCCGGCGAAAGCTGATTCACTGATCCGGGGAATCCGACAACCGGGATAGACGCGGACTGTGACAAGACGCGAACAAAACGGTCAAAATCAGGGTGGCACAAAATGCTGGAACCAACAAAGAAGGCGTCTGCGTCCGCCGACTCACACATCTCGACGAAATCCGGAACGTCCTTTTCTGAAATGCGGTCGGGATCGATGAGGACTATGAATCCCGCACCCTTCTGGGTGCTGATCGTCCGCAGTCTATCGTAAACGGAGTGGAGCACGCTCTACGTCTGACTGGAGTCTGCTGATGAAACTATTTAGTGCGCGGCAGGCACCCTCACGAGTACCTGGGGAAAGGTCAAAAATGTAGCGGCAAGCATGAAAACTTACAAATCGACCGGAGCGAACGAAATCTTCAATCGGCGGACCGGCGCGTTTTCGGCTTCGTGCATGACGGTGGACGCTCGATAGGCCCTGACATCGCACCCATGATGTTCGGCCCCTAAATCGAAGACTGCACGGCAACGGGCGCTTCAGCCAAGGCCTCCTCCAGCTTTGCCGGGTTCTTTCCTCCCGCTGTGGCCAGCTCCGGCCGACCGCCGCCGCCCCCACCGACAAGCTTCGCCAGCCGGCCGACCAGTTCCCCGGCCTTGAGCCCCTTCTCTTTGATCAGGTCGTCGGATACAGTCGCGACCAAAAACACCTTGCCGCCGTCGGGGTCGATCGAGCCGAGTACACCTACGGTTCCGTCTCCGGAGCGGTCGCGAAGCTGCTGGCCAAGCGTCCGGAGGTCGTCCATTGCGGCAGTTCCTACGTTTCCGACAGCGATTCGAACGCCATCCACTTTCGATGCACTCGCCAGGATGTCGTCGAGCTGCGAAGCAAGAGACGCTCCGCGAACCCGCTCCAGCTCCTTGCTCGCCTCCTTGTAGCGATCCATCAGATCCGCCACCTCCTCGTCGGTGGGACGCTGCACGGTCTTGAACTGGTCACGAACGCGGCCGAGCTCCTCGACTTGCGACTGGAGATAGCCGAGCGCGGCGAAGCCTGCGAGCGCCTCGACGCGACGTACTCCGGCTGCCACCGATCCCTCCGACTTGAAGGTGAAGAGTCCGATCTCGCCGGTCGCGTCGACGTGCGTACCTCCGCATAGTTCGATCGAGAACGAAGGGTCGAAGGTGATTACACGTACCGTATCACCGTACTTCTCACCGAACAAGGCCATAGCACCGCGTTCAAGCGCCTCAGAACGAGACACAGCCCGCTCCTCACCCTTCTCGATGTTCTCCTGCACCTTCTGATTCACCAACATCGCTATCTCATCGAGTTGCGACGGAGTGACTCGCTCGAAATGACTGAAATCGAAGCGGAGATGATCCGGCGCGACGAGCGACCCCTTCTGTGCCACGTGCGGCCCCAGAACTTCGCGAAGGGCCGCGTGAAGAAGATGCGTGGCGGTATGATGCTTCATAATGCGGGTTCGGCGACCGTCGTCTACCTCTGCCACAACAGGTCCATCAAGATCTCCCGGAAGCTCTTCTACAAAATGAACGATCTCCTCGTCGACTCGGCGGGTGTCGGTGACTGCGATCGCGTGGTCACCGATGCGGAGATGTCCAACGTCACCTACCTGGCCGCCGCTCTCGGCATAGAAAGGAGTCCTGTCCAAAACCAC
>JAHHLP010000280.1 GCA_018679295.1 Rhodothermia bacterium | reverse complement strand
TCAGTGCCATCACCTGATTACGCCTGTAGTCAAGAATCTTGGGAAACTCACGCAGTTCCTCTTCTGCTCGCATGTCAGCTTCTTCTCGTGTAACCACCACACAACTGGGTAGTTGGTTCTGCAGTGCCCGGACCTCGAGCTCAGTCAGCGAACCGTCGTCATGAAAGACCCAGTTCTGTTGAGTTCCGAACGCGAGGTCCGCAACCTTGGCTGTGCAGACTGCCATCTCCACGTCTCTCGAACACACGAGCATGTGCGTCGAGTATGAGTTGTCTGCGCTTTCGCCGACCGGTGGCAGTCCGAGTACTTCTGCCCGAATACGAGCTCGACGCGGATCCTCAACCAAAGTGCGGTTCAGTTTTGAAACTAGTCGGCGGAGAAGCTGATGCTTCTTGAGCGTTTCCCGGGCTTTCACCGTGTATGTCATGGCCGCGATGGTAGGATTGAATACATCTTTTTGATAGCGATCAACGTACGCCGTTCTCCCAATCGGCAGCAGCTGAACTTCGGCGCCTATTCAGGCAGCAGTAACTCGCTATGGTTCTCGAGCCCATCGATGATAGCTTGAATCGATTCATCCTTCAGAAGGTCTGCGGATGATACTTCTTTCAGGGCTCGCACGTCGTACGTTTGTCTTTCGTGAGTAAAGGGGAAGGGGATCTGATATCTTTCAAATAAGAGGTACGCGTAACGTCTGGCCAGACCCACCATGCTAGCTGTATCGACCGACTTCGGATCGAATTCAGAGAGCAGTTTGAAATAATCATCTCTGTTTTCGACATCCAGCGTAAAGCCTTTGCCACGGTAGTGCGTTCGCGAGACAACCACACAGGGAACACCCTCGAGGGGCATCTCGAGCCCTACCGTGCTCGTGTGAACAAGCCCGACGTCAGTGATTCGAATGATTGACCAGCTGTTCACTTTCTCGTCGGGCTCAATAACTCGAACGTTGTCCGGTATCTCGGGGAAGTGTTTGCGGATCTCTGAAATGAACGGTTGCTTCGTACCGATCACGACCTCAGCCGGATGTATCTTGACAATGAGCTGCTTCTCCGGCTGCTGGCCAAACCAGCGAATAGTTTCCATGACCCACTCAACGGGGTCCGAAAACGCGATCTCGCGCTGGGCGCTCGCGGCATCCCACAGCACGTTGGTGAAAAGGCAATATGTGCGTTTGGAATCGTCAAGATTGAGCCGCCTCTTTGTCTCCTCGACAGACTCTTCTTCTCCAAAATTGTAGACCCGGGCGTCTCGATTGTGAGCGCGACGCGACGAGAGGTACTCATCAAGTCGAGATTCTTGCGCCGGTGTCAGCGGATCGTCCTTGACGCGTTCCCACTCGGTAGATACATCCCATGTATCGTTTGACAACGTCCAGTTGAACGTGATCGTCTGCTTCTTCTTCCCCGGACCCGTGGTGACGACCGGTATACCGGCATCGATCAGTACTTCTCGTGCGGGGCCCCATGTGCAATAAAGCCCGTGACTCATTATCACGCGGTCTGGTCCCAGGCTCGCTATCGCTCGGCCAACACCAGCCGAAATGGCGGCCGTTCTCCTGAATTTCTGCCTGCGTTCGCGGACGTCGGGTGTCTCTGATAACGTGCCAACACGATAGTGCTTGAGGAGAGCCGATTCTACGTAGACCTTCCACCGATCGTCTTCCGGACATTCATCCGGATCCACTAGGTCCGTAAACCGAATAACCTCAAATCCTGCCGAACGGATAAATCGATCAGCGAATCCATAACAATGGGCACAATAGATTGGCCATCGCTTTTCAAAACCAGCATGCTTCGACTGGCACAAAGGGAGAACCTGATCACAAAGGACGAACCTGACCCGATGACCCCTCGCGCTTAACGCCCGGGCGAGGACGACGTCAACAGATACAACATGTTGATTCAAACCCTGAAACGTGGCAAAAACGATATCCAGCGCGGCCTCATGGGCGGGGGCTGCTCCATCCCGTAGGCTCGGTCCCTGTGCTATCAAGACTTCCCGGCCGAGCCTGGCTCCGAGATCCTGCCACTTAAACCCAAGTCTGTGACCAACACGAGCGATCAGCGGAACGCCTCTCAGGCGCACGATGTCGCGCAGACGAAGGCCTTTCACCGGATGCCGCCGATCACTGGGTGTTGTCTCCCGTCTCATCTGCCCTCTAATTCCCACCCTAACAGCTACCACGCCGTCCAGCCTCCGTCAACAGTGACAACCGACCCGGTCATGTAGGATGATGCACCACTACACATGAAGAGGATCGCTCCCTGGTAGTCGCTACTTTCTGCCATTC
>JAHHLP010000272.1 GCA_018679295.1 Rhodothermia bacterium | reverse complement strand
AGCCCCACGTCCGCGAGAAGCTTGAGTTCGAGCGTCACCTGGCGCTCTTCACCTGGCTCTCCAGGTTGTGCGTATCGCGGCGCCTGTCTTGTGGCTGACTTGAACTGTGCGTTCCCGAGACCTCCGCGACCGCCTTGCGCTATGACGAGTCTTTGATGATGCTCGACAAGCTCTCCTATCAGCTCACCGGATTCAGTATCGCGAATCGTGGTCCCGACGGGAACCCGCAGTACGATGTCCTCCCCGTCCTTACCCTTTCGGTTGGATCCCTCGCCATGACCTCCGTTGCTCGCGAAATGATGACGGTTGTAGCGCAGGTCAAGGAGCGTGTAGAGCTGACTGTCGGCTTCCACCACAATAGAACCGCCGTCTCCGCCATCTCCACCGTTGGGACCGCCTCGCGGCTCGAATTTTTCCCGACGGAAGGATACCGCGCCGGCGCCACCCTTGCCGCTGCGAACCACAATCGTTACGTAGTCAACGAATTTCATCGCAAGAAAAGCGTGTCAATGCACTCAGCGGTCGAGTCTGCAACACGTTTAGTATTCTTACAGACTACCCGTTGCGTAGGTTGATTGATCACCACTGAAGAAATCCTCCTTGAAGCGAGTTATCGTATATACAGACGGCGCGTGCAGTGGCAACCCCGGGCCTGGCGGCTGGGCTGCGGTCCTAAGATACGGCGAGCACGAACGCATCCTCTCCGGAAGCGAGTCGCACACCACAAACAACCGAATGGAGATGCGAGCGGCCATCGAGGCGCTGGGAGCCATGAAGGAACCCGTGCATGCGGTGATTCATACCGACAGCGCCTACCTGGCACGTGCCTTCACCGAGGGGTGGGTCACCCGGTGGCAGCGAAACGGGTGGAAGAACTCAAAGAAGAAGCCGGTCGAGAACAAGGACCTTTGGGAACTGCTGGTCGAGCTTGACCGGCGCCACCGCGTCGAATGGGTAAAGGTCAAGGGCCACGCCGACGACGCAATGAACAATCGGGTCGATGAACTCGCCGTGGCGGCGATGAACGCCGGCATCGCAGACCGCGTTTGAGATGCGGCGCCAGCAGTGACCAGCCGGGACTAGCCGTGCATTATTCCAGCACCTCTACGCTTCCCGAACCAGTATCCGACCCCATCGAGACGCCAACGAGAAAGTGAGGACGCTTCCGTCGGACTCAAGGTGTTCTTCGTTGAGCACGTCTCTGTACCGGCCACTTACACCGTCTACACTTATCTGCTGATTCTCTGTCGACGCAGAAACCGCAACAACCACTTCCTTGCTACCCCGCTGCCGTGCGAAGACGTAGACCGCTGCTTCATTGTCTGCTAACACGGCTCTGAAGTCACCCCTTCGCAAAGCCTCGTGCCGATTCCGGATGCGAATCAGCTTTCGATAATGAGCATGCAATTCCGTGTTGAACACAACGGGGTCGGGGTTTGAACGCCGCGAACCGTCCGGCGTGCACACCGACGGGTCAAAATCCATGTCATCCCACACCATGGGCTTGCGACAACATGGGTCATTCGCACCCCACATACCGGCTTCATCACCGTAGTAAAGCATTGGAGCACCCAGATACGTCATCTGAAAGATAGCGACCACCTTTTGCATGGCGATCTCTTCATCTGTGGGCTTCCGCGTATCGTAGTCCGGATTGCTCGCTTTCGAAAGCTGATGATATTGCATCCATGCTCGGTACCCACCCAAATTGCGATTTACGATGTGCGACGAAAATCGATCTGAATCGTGACTGTCGATGAGATTCTGTTGCACAAACGCGATCTCACCTGGGAAGGCATTGCGGAGCTCGGCGAGGCGCCTATCGAATTCAGATGCGACAATGCGCGTCTTGTCCTCCACAAAAAACTCGGCGCACGCGAATGCAAAATTGTAGTTCATCACCGCATCGAACTCGTCTCCTCGCAGGAACGGCTTATTCTCCTCAATGCTGTCAACAACTTCCGCGACCAGATAGGCATCGGCGTTAATAGACTTGACGTGCCGGCGCCAATCCTTCCAGAAAGCATGCGACACGCAGAAAGCTACGTCGAGGCGCCACCCGTCGATACCCTTCGCCGTATCTCCTGCCCCAAGCGGATCCATCCAACGGCGCGTAATATCAAAGATGTATTTGCGCGGCCCCGCCACGATTCCACTCTCGTCCTCCCGCCATTCCGGAAGCTCACGAAAACCCCACCAGCTTTCGTACTGCATTGAGTCCGCGTCTCCCCGGCTCCCCCAGTCCTTGATCGTAAACCATTCGGCGTACGGCGACTCCTGCCCCTTCTCCACTACGTCGCGAAAGGCCCAGTGCCCAACGCCGACGTGATTGAAGACGCCATCAATAATGACTCGGATGCCGCGGGTATGGC
>JAHHLP010000607.1 GCA_018679295.1 Rhodothermia bacterium | reverse complement strand
GCCGCTAACCCGGAATTGACTTCATCCGCATTGCGCGAGTACTTGGCACAATTCCGGTTTCCGTCTACCTGGGTCGTGCTGGCAGAAAACGAGCGAGCTCTCGGAAAAATTGCGACCGACCAACGCTGGAAACCATTGCAACGCGATGAAGGGGTTGGCCTCTGGACTGATGACTACTCCAATATCGTCAGGGTATTGGAATGGAAAAAGAAGGTCGCGGGCGATTAGCAGGAGCAGAGATCGTTCTCGCAAGCGTCGACAATGGATTTCTGAAGCAGGACGCAAGATCTTACTGGCGCTCGCATTGTAGAATAGTAAGAGCTCGTCATCCAGGATACGCTCCATGACAGAACGCTCCGTCTTCGCAGTGCGCAACTTTCGTCATCTCCTGGCTGTGTTTCTTTCAAGGTATCTCGAGCCACACGTTATCCGTTTTGTAACCATTGCGGTTTTGCTGATGGGGCTGATCAATTTGTTGATCGCATGTCTTACGATCGACGACGACCGCAACGCCTACGGCTCATACGCCGGTGCTGACTATTCGTGCTTCTATGTCGCCGGAAGCCTCCTTAACAACTATCCTGCGGAACAACTCTACAACTTCGATCTGCAGAGCGACCTTTATCACGCACTTCTTCCGGGCGTCCCCGAGGCGCAAGAGATACCCTTCGTCAACCCGCCGTTTTTCGCGCTCCTTTTTCGACCGCTGTCGATGTTGCCTTACCTGACGTCGTATCTCACATGGATTGCGCTGTCGACCATATTGTACGTAGCCGGCTTCGAGCTGCTTCGCAGGGCACTTGGTTCCCTGCCTGCGGCAAGCTCGTCGATCTCTCTGCTCCTTGCACTTTCTTTCGCTCCGTTTCTTTTGGAAAGCGCTATCGGCGGAAACTCATCGGCATTCGGTTTCTTCGCCGTGGCCCTTGCTCTTTACTTTGAGCGCCGTAACAACCCTACGGCTTCTGGGATTGCACTCGCGCTATGCTTCTACAAACCAACCTTGCTTGTGCTCATCTTGCCGATGCTCCTCGTAGGGCGCCGATTTCGGACGCTGCTAGGTGTTGCTGTCGGCGGCACGGTGCTCGCAGCTATTTCCATCTTGATAGCAGGTTGGGAAAGCTCCCTCGGATACGTGCGGATGCTGCTGAATCTGTCGCAGATGACGGTGGGAGCGGAAGAGGTATTTCGCACCTGGAAGTACGTCGATCTTATGTCGTTTTCCCGACTTTTGCTCGGAACTGATAATTCGCTTACCTGGGTTCTCGCAGGCGTCTCTGCGCTCGTCGTAATACCGATACTGATTCGAACCTGGTGGACTATTGACGATGGAGGCGAAAACCGCCGCGACCTTATCTGGGCCTCCACCATCACCTGGACTCTTGTCTTGAATTTGCATGTAGGCATCTACGATTCGATTCTCGTCGTGGCATCATTACTTCTTATTGCCGGTGTTCTCTATCGACGCGCAACGGACCCCTCCACAGCTATGGACGGACCATTCCGCTCGCTGCTGGTGTTTGTTTACTTGACGCCTCTGTTTACGCAACACATCGCGAAATGGATCGGCTTCCAGCCCTTTACCTTGATCTTGGCCGCAGCCGCTGTGTATCCTTTGCTATTGTTGGTCGGTTACCCCTTGCGTGGCCGCAAGGTTCCCGCAAGCCAGTCTTCGGCTGTTTAGGATAACCGTACGTATGATTCATGGTAAGAACATCGTGGTGGTGTTGCCGGCATACCAGGCCGAGAAGACCGTGGAGATGACTTTTCGCGCTATTCCGAGAGACGTCGTCGACCACGTCATCATCGTAGATGACGCAAGTACGGACCGAACCGTAGAGGTAGCGAAGGGTCTCGGAATTCACACGATCATCCATAAGCGCAACCGGGGATACGGTGCAAACCAGAAGACTTGCTACGCAGCTGCGTTGCGAGCCGGGGCAGATGTCGTCGTCATGCTACATCCGGACTACCAGTACGACCCGCGATTGATTACATCGATGGCCGGCATGATCGCGTGCGAGGTCTACGATTGTGTCCTGGGCTCGCGAATCTTAGGAAGCACTGCGCTCCGCGGCGGAATGCCGATTTACAAGTATCTCGCCAATCGACTGTTGACGACGGTGCAAAACATCATGATCGGCAGCAAACTCTCGGAGTTCCACACGGGCTACCGCGCGTTTTCACGCGAGGTTCTTGAAACGCTGCCTCTAAACGCCAACTCCGATGACTTCGTCTTCGATAATCAGATGCTCGTGCAGATAGTCGCAAACGACTTTCAGATTGGCGAATTGTCATGCCCGACCAAGTATTTCGCAGAAGCGAGCTCAATCAACTTCCGAAGGTCAGTCGTCTACGGTTTCGGTGTTTTGCAAACCAGTATTTCGTATCGCCTGTGGCGCTGGGGTGTTTCCCGCTCTGAATTGTTCTCCGACTCCACCGACC
>JAHHLP010000060.1 GCA_018679295.1 Rhodothermia bacterium | reverse complement strand
CGCCCCATCTCTTGACGACCGGACTACTTGACGTCGCGGGCAGCCACACCTGCCGGAATCCAGATGTTATCTGACTTCATACCCCTCTTTCTTTCGATGGTCATGGCCGGCGGGCTGGCGCTCACGCTGCTCAAGGCGGCTGAGATTTTCGGTCCGAAGCGCCCGAACGTCACCAAGCGTGCGGCCTACGAGAGCGGTATGGACCCGATCGGGACGGCGCGGGACCGCTACTCCATCAAGTTCTACCTGGTCGCCATGATCTTCATCGTCTTCGATGTGGAAGTGGTGTTTCTCTATCCGTGGGCCGTAAGCTTTCGTGATTTCATTGCGGCAGGTGAAGCAGGCGGCGTGTTGGCCGTTGTATTTCTCTTTATCATCATTCTCGGCATTGGGCTGCTCTACGACATCAAGAAGGGCGGACTCGATTTCGATGATCTACGGCACCAACGCGAGTTTCAGGGTCGGTGATGTTCGTTGTCCGCGAAGAAACCGTTCAAATGACCGCAGCCGCTACCTCAAACGAAACCGCCGCCCACCTCTCCTGTTCTGTTTGTGCCGGGTGAGGATTCGATAAGACGGAGGATCAGATACCATCGATATGGAAGGATTAGGCGAAGGATTTCTGACAACCCGAGTGGACGCCGTCATCAATTGGGCCCGGTCCAACTCGTTGATGCCGATGCCCATGGGGCTGGCCTGCTGCGCAATCGAAATGATGGCGTTTGCCGCGCCCAAATATGATGTGGCTCGGTTCGGCAGTGAAGCGATGCGCTTCTCACCGCGACAGGCTGACCTGATGATCGTCGCGGGCTGGTGCTCGTACAAGATGGCGCACACGATTCGCCGAATCTGGGATCAGATGGCGGATCCGAAGTGGTGTATCGCGATGGGTGCGTGCGCATCCACGGGCGGAATGCATCGCTGCTACGGCGTCGTTCAAGGTATCGACAACTTTCTTCCCGTCGATGTCTATATCCCCGGCTGCCCCCCAAGGCCCGAAGCCGTCGTTCATGCGCTGATGGACATTCAGGAGAAGATCAGGAACGACTACTCCATCACACAGGACTATCAGTCGGGCAAAGTCAATCAGACGGGCGTGCTGAATCCAGCCGCAAGTCACAGTTGATCTTCGAAATATGCCGAAGCACTCGACGCTGAATTTTCAATTTACGCCCGTCGATCCTCCCAAAGAGGACGCCGAAAACCCGCACGCGAAGGACACTACATTCGTTCCGGATGACCTGGAGGCGTTGACAACCGAGTTCGGTGATGACGTCCTCCAATCAACCCTCTATGCGAATGAGCATACGGTCTGGGTGAACAGGGATCGCATCGTCGATGTGTGTGCCTTCCTCAGCAACGAGCGCGGCTTCAATTATCTCGTCGATCTCGGAGGTGTTGATCGCTTCACCGAAGATGAACGGTTCGAGGTCTTCTACAACCTCGTTTCCATCGAACACGGCAAGCGCATCCGGGTCAAGGTGCGGGTCGACGAGGAAGAGCCCGTTGTTCCGTCCGTGACCGACGTTTATCCGGCGGCCAACTGGAACGAACGGGAGTGCTGGGACATGGTGGGAATCAAATTTGAGGGTCATCCCGACATGCGGCGCATGTACATGCCCGAGGATTTTGAGCATCATCCGATCCGCAAGGAGTTTCCGCTTCTCGGGATCCCCGGATCGCTGCCGTTGCCACCGCAGGAGCCCGGGGGTGATTTGACCATGGACCCTTTTGCGGCGGCGCACGGGTCCCGCCCCATCAAGAGCTACGAAGAGGAGAAGACGGAATCAGAACAGTGATCCCGCTTACCGGACGACTATGAGCAGCATCGTTACAAGTATTGAGAAGCGCTCCGAGAAGTTCAGCTTCTGGCCGCGCCACAACGAGGCTATTTACAAGAGGCTCGAAAGCAAACACGCGTGGCTGGAGGAGAAGCATCACCCGGACGATGCTCGTGAGCGTGCGGAAGATCCGCTTGAGAATGAGATGACGCTCAACATTGGCCCGCAGCACCCGGCTACGCACGGTGTGCTCCGTTGTGCCGTCAAGCTGGATGGCGAGATCATTGAGAAGTGCGTGCTCGACCTCGGCTACCTACACCGGGGCATCGAGAAACTGGCGGAGTCGAAGACCTATCAGGAGTTCATGCCGTACACCGACCGCATGGATTACCTGGCACCTTATTCTAACAACGTCGCATGGTGTCTGGCAGTCGAGAAGATTGCGGCGATCGAGGTACCGGAGCGGGCTCAATGGATTCGCACCATGATGTGCGAGCTGGCACGCATCTCGGCCCATCTGTTGTGGCTAGGCGTCGGCCTGATGGACGCCGGCGCGCTGTCTGTATTCCTGTGGACCTTCCAATACCGGGAAGACCTCTACAAGATCTTCGACGAGGTGGCAGGCGCCCGATTTACGGTATCACATAGCCGAATCGGAGGCCTGGCTTCTGACGTCTCCGATACGTCTCTCGCCATGATCCGCGACTTCACGGACAACTTTCCCGAAGCCGTGGACGGATGGGAAAAACTGCTCAACAGGAATCGTATCTGGATCGATCGGAACAACGGCGTCGGAGTTCTGAGCGCCGAGGAGGTCGTGCAAATGGGTATGACCGGTCCGAACCTCAGGGGCTCCGGCGTGGCCTATGACATACGTCGCTTCGAGCCGTACCTCAAGTACAACGACGTCGACTTCAATATCCCCATCAGATCCGAAGGAGATTGTCTCGCCCGGTACTTCGTTCGGGTGGACGAGATGAAGGAGAGCGTGAAGATCGTCAGGCAGTGTCTCGAAAATTTGCCAGAGGGCCCCATTCGCGAGGACAACGCCAAGCACGCATATGCCTCCAAGGACGAAGTCTACTACTCCATGGAAGGCATGATTCACGACTTCATGTACACGGACACGGGAGTGTGCCCGCCGAAAGGCGTGGAGACGTATCACGCCACGGAGGCACCCAAAGGTGAACTCGGCTTCTATCTGATATCGGATGGAACGGGGAAGCCGTGGCGGGTGCGCATCAACTCGCCCAGCTTCACAAACCTCCAGGCTCTCGAGCCTATGATGGAGGGAGGAGCCATCGGCGATATGGTTATTCTGATCGGGACGGTCGATCCTGTGATGGGCGAAGCAGACAAGTAGGGAGATACGGATGGCAGAATCTGGACACGGAAAGGTGGTGAAGCTTCCGGATCGCGATCCGAAGCCGGCTTTCTCCAAGGAAGACCTCGTCTTTGCAAGTGAGGAGAAGAAGCGCATCGCCGGGTTCGTCGAGGAGTACGAGAAGCCAGACGGCGCGATCATGAAGGCGTTGTGGCTCGCTCAGGAGAAGTTTGGCTTCCTGCACCCGGACGTTATCCAGCTCGTTGCCGATGAAGTAGGCATCCCTTACGCCCAGGCATACGGGGTGGCCACCTTCTACACACAGTATTACAAGAACAAGACCGGCAAGTACGTGCTCGACGTATGCACGTGCTTCTCCTGTCAGGTTTGCGGCGGCTATGACATTCTCCACTATCTGGAGGAGAAGCTGGAGATTCATAAGGGAGAGACGACCGACGACGGTCTCTTCACGATCCAGGAGGTCGAGTGTCTGGGTGCCTGCGGAAGCGCGCCCATGCTTCAGGTGACCAACGGGCCGTACGTCCATCATCTTACTCGCGAGAAAGTCGACGCGCTTGTCGACGCCTTGCAGAATGGCCAGATGCCGAGCTTTACTTCGATCACGTTGCCGCAGGACGAGGACGAGATGGGGGGCAACCGCCGGACCGATGTGGACAAGACCGAGGCATACAGAACACCGCCTGTAGCAGAGACCGTCGAATAGGATATGGAAGCGAAGACTGCAAAGACAAAAGCGGGCGAGTGGCGGAAGTACGAGCGTGTTCTGCTTCCGCCGATCAAGGACCTTCACAGGATCGACGTCTATGAGGCCAACGGCGGATACAAAGCGCTAAAGGATGCCATCAAGGGGGAGAAGTGGACCCCGACAGCGGTCACGGACGAGGTGAAGGCAAGCGGTCTCCGCGGCCGCGGCGGCGCCAGCTTTGGTTGCGGCCTCAAGTGGAGCTTCATGCCCAAGCCGGACGGCGGACCGCGATACCTCTGCTGCAATGGCGACGAGAGTGAGCCGGGCACGTTCAAGGACCGGCAGCTCATGGAGTACAACCCGCACCTCGTCTTTGAAGGGATCATGATCGCGTGCTACGCGATGTCGATTTCGACCTGCTACCTGTACGTTCGCGGTGAGTATGCGGATTGGATCGACCAGATGGAGACGGAGCTGGCGAAAGCATACGCCAAAGGCTACGTCGGTAAGAACATACTAGGGTCAGACTTTTCTTGTGAGCTCATCATTCACAAGGGCGCCGGCGCGTACATCTGCGGTGAAGAGACCAGTCTGATGGAATCGCTGGAAGGTAAACGTGCCTATCCCAGGATCAAGCCGCCGTTTCCGGCGCAGTACGGCGTTTTCGGAAGGCCGACCACCATCAACAATGTCGAGACGCTTGCCTGCGTCCCGCTCATACTGGAACGGGGCGCAAGCTGGTACGCCGGCCTCGGGGCGGCCAAACATCCCGGGCCGGTCCTCTATGGGATTTCTGGGCACGTGAACCGTCCGGGCGTCTACGAATACCCGACGGGAATGCTGATCACCGACCTGATCGAAGAGGTTGCTCGCGGCGTTCGTGGCGGCAAGAAGGTCAAGGCAGTCGTTCCCGGAGGTAGCTCGACGCCCCCGCTCCGCGCCGACATGATTGACGGTGTGACGATGGACGTCGAGTCGCTGCGCGAGGCAGGCTCAATGATGGGGACGGCCGGAATGCTCGTGATGGATGAGGACACGGACATGGTGTCGTGGCTTCGGCGAGTAACACACTTCTACCACCACGAAAGTTGCGGACAGTGTACGCCGTGCCGTGAAGGTACCGGTTGGCTGGAGGATATCGTCTCCCGAATTGAAAGGGGCGAAGGCCGCGTTCGGGATCTGGATCTTCTTGCCGACCTGTGTTCGCAGATGGAGGGCCGAACGGTCTGCGCACTGGCAGATGCGGCCGCGTGGCCGGTGCGATATACGATTGACCGGTTCCGGGACGAGTTCGTTGCCCGATGCAGGCCGAGTCACGTTGCGGTCCCGGCGCTACCAGAATCGGAACTTGAGGAAGCGGAAACCTGAGTCGTGTAACGGAGCCACTGATGCCCAAGGTCAGAATAGATAACGAGACATACGAGTTCGAGGGCCGCCCGAAGCTGCTCCAGTTTTGCCTGGACATCGGCGTTGAACTGCCCCATTTCTGTTACCACCCGTCTATGTCCGTGCCGGCCAACTGCCGCCAATGCCTGGTTCGTGTTGGCACGCCGGCAAGGGATCGCGGTACGGGCGAGATGCAGGTGGATGAAGCCGGCAATCCGGTTATCCAGTACTTCCCGAAGCTGCAGACCAGCTGCTCGCTCGAGATTACCGACGGCATGGTCGTCGAAACGCATCGGTCGAGCGAGGAAGTGGCCGGGGCACAGAAAGACAACCTTGAGTTCCTGCTGATCAACCACCCACTTGACTGCCCTATCTGCGACCAGGCAGGACACTGTCCTCTCCAGATTCAGGCGTACAAGTATGGTCCGGAAGGGTCGCGCTTCGAGTTCGACAAGGTGCACAAGCCAAAACATATCCGGCTCGGTCCCCGTGTTGTTCTGGACGGCGAGCGGTGCATCAACTGCACGCGCTGTACACGGTACACGTCTGAGGTGTCGGGCAGTCATCAGCTCACGATTATTGAGCGAGGGGTTCGGAACTACCCGATGACTCCTCCGGGCACGGAGTTCGACGAGCCCTACTCAATGAATGTGATTGACATCTGCCCGGTCGGCGCGCTCACGTCTGCCGACTTCCGCTTCAAGGCGCGGATCTGGGAGATGAGCAAGACGCCGTCGATTACGGTCGCGAACGCGAAAGGCTCGAACTGCTATTACTGGGTCAAGGACAACCTCGTCATGAAGGTGACACCCAGGCAAAACATGGACGTCAACGAGTATTGGCTGGCAGACGAGGATCGGCTGGACTACGAGCGCTTCAACAAGGATCGCCCGGCTGGGCCCATGATCAACGGCTCAGCGGCCGGGTGGGACGCGGCCTACGGAGAGGCGGCCCGTCTGCTTTCCTCGGTAGATCCGTCAGAGGTTCTCTTCATCGGCTCGCCGTTTGCGACGGTCGAGGATAACTATCTGCTGACGAAACTGGCTGATAGTCTCGGGAGCCCGGCTCCGCAATACATCCGCCACGTCGAGATTGGAAAAGGCGATGACTGGCTCATCACCGACGAAAAGGCACCCAACCATCAAGGCTGCGAGCGCCTCGGGATGAGCGAGATCGACGCAGAGATTGCCGCAGCGCGCATCCAGACGGGCGAGATCAAACTCGTATACGTTCTCGAAGAGGATCCGGTGGTTGCCGGTGTCCTCAGCGCCTCCGATATGGATGCAGTCAAAGTCATCCTCCACCCGTACAACGTGACGAATGAAACGCTGCACGGTGCAAACGTAGTTCTTCCGGCGGCCACCATTGTGGAAACCGTCGGTACGTTCGTGAACATCGATGGTCATGCGCAGCGTGTTCGTCCGGCGAAAGCGATTCGGGGCGTCAACCGGACACTTGTGATGGAGATGGGTGAGAGCCGGGCGGATCGGCACGGTACGCCATTCGACCGGTGGCACAACGAAACTAACCTCGTCGACTGCCAACCGGGCTGGGTAAGTTTGCCGGAGGTTGCGGAAAGGCTCGATATCGAGATGGCCTACAAGGGTCCCCGGCAAGTTATGGAAGAGGTTGCCGGTACAGTCGATGCCTTCCAAGGCGCCACGTACGAGGCGATGGGCCTTGAAGGTGTGCGACTCATGGAGATAGGCGCTGCGGTCTAAACCAAATATTCGACGCTAAATGGATCTTCCTCTCTACTGGATCGCGGCGATCGGCTTTCTGCTGATCAATTTCTTTCTGGTGTCGGCCTCGGTACTCGTGTACGCCGAGCGAAAGGTCTCTGCCTACATCCAAAACCGCCCCGGTCCTAACCGCGTCGGTCCCTTTGGCTTCCTACAGCCTTTCGCCGATGTCGTCAAACTCGTTTTCAAGGAGGATATTCGTCCGTCGGCCGCGTCCGGCTTCGTCCACTCCCTGGCGCCGTGGCTCATGGTTGTGATCGCGATGACGGCGACCGCGCTGATCCCCATGGCTCGGGGAATTGTGATCGCGCCGCTCGAGGTAGGCGTCCTCGCGCTTCTGGCGCTGACTTCCATCAGCGTGTACGGCATCACATTGGCAGGATGGAGCTCCAACTCAAAGTACTCGCTCCTCGGCGGGCTCCGCTCGTCGGCACAGATGATATCGTATGAGCTTTCGATGGGCCTTGCCGTCGTATCTGTGGTCCTGATGGCGGGTACCCTAAACCTCGTCGAGATTGTCGAGGATCAGGCCTTCGTGTGGAACGTGTTCCGAAATCCGATCGGCGCCATCATATTTCTCGTGACGGCCTTCGCCGAGACCAACCGGGCACCATTCGATTTGCCGGAGGCCGAGCAGGAACTCGTCGGCGGTTATCACACCGAGTACAGCGGCATGAAATTCGGCATGTTCTTCCTGGCCGAGTACGTCAACTTTTTCATCGCCTCTTTCGTGATCGTCACGCTGTTCTTCGGTGGCTACCTGCTGCCTTTCGAATATCTCTACGCCGATGCGCTCTACGAGGCTGGACTGGGCTGGTTGATGACGATTCTTCAGCTTCTTGGCCTCGTCGTTAAGGCCGGCTTCTTCGCCTTCCTCTTTATCTGGGTGAGATGGACGCTTCCGCGCTTCAAGTACAACCAGCTGATGACCATCGGATGGAAGTACCTTTTGCCGATCGCACTTGTTAACGTGATGGTAATCGCGGTCATCATGGCGATCTTCTAGTGTCTGGCGCGCATCTTCGTGTTAAATTAGGGCGTCCCCGTGACGCCCTTCTTTTTTGACAGCAGCTGATGATCCGACTGGCTCCCTCCATACTGTCCGCCGACTTTGCACATCTCGAGGATCAATGCAGAGAGGCACTGGAGGCTGGTGCCGACTGGCTCCACGTCGACGTGATGGACGGGCATTTTGTGCCGAACATCACCATCGGTCCCCTGATCGTGCGGGCTCTGAAGCCGTTGCGCGAGGAGATGGATACGCTACTCGACGTTCACCTCATGATCGAGGAGCCCGAGAGGTTTATCGACAGCTTTGTCGAAGCCGGGGCCGACATCGTGACGGTCCACGTCGAGACCTGCCCGCACCTGAACCGGACGCTGCAACAGATTCGTGACGCAGGCGCGGCTGCGGGCGTCACCCTCAACCCGTCAACACCGCTCTCCGTGCTGGAAGAGGTGCTCAACGACGTCGATCTCGTACTGGTCATGTCTGTCAACCCGGGATTTGGAGGACAGTCATACATCCCTTCGAGCACCGACAAGATCAGGCGGCTGCGTGATATGCTCGATCGTGCGGGATCCGGAGCCTACCTGGAGGTGGACGGAGGGGTAGGACCCGCGAACATTCGCGAGGTCGTCGCGGCCGGAGCAGACGTGATCGTGGCAGGCAGTGCGGTGTTTGGCGGAGCGTCTGTCGGAGACGGCGTGCGTGCGCTGCGCGAGGCTCTGCACGTGGAAGCCTGACTAATGACCCGTATCCTTTCGTGTTAGCCGACGTCGCCCTACCTATTCCAGTTGAGACCACTTTCACTTATCTGGTCCCGGAAGAGTGGCAGTCGGAGATTGAGCCCGGCCACCGAGTCGTCGTGTCCTTCGGGCCACGAACGCTTACGGGCGTCGTGGTGTCGGTTCGTGAAACGGAAGAAGACCGCCTAGACGCGCCCAATTACAAACCTATCGAAGACATCCCGGATGATCGCCCCGCCCTGACGTCGGAACTGTTGGAGCTCACCCGCTGGGTGTCCGACTACTACGTCTGCGGATGGGGCGAGGCCATTCG
>JAHHLP010000227.1 GCA_018679295.1 Rhodothermia bacterium | reverse complement strand
GAACTGACGCGTGAAGTTGTTCTGGACCGACGTCAACAAGAACTCGGAGGCCGGGCCATGGGTAGTGCTGTAGATCGCAGCAAGGCCTATCGAAGCGAGCGCCATCCAGAGGAGCACGATCGGGTAGTCGATATTGCGATACCAGGTTTTCATTCGACTGCTTCGAGAGGTTCACTTTCCAGTTGGAGCACACGATCAAACCAGTATCTCGCCCTGGGCGACAAGTCACCTGTCAGATATTTTTCCGCTAACAGGCTTGCAATGGGTGCTGCTTGACTCGCTCCGAAGCCACCGTTCTCAACGAGTACGGCCAGAGCAATTTCCGGCTCTTCGAACGGGGCGAACATGATGAAGAGCGAATGGTCCTTCCGATCACCAGGAGCCTGCGCCGTTCCAGTCTTTCCTCCGGAGGGTATGTTGGGCAGCTGTACCCAGCGTCCGGTTCCATTCTCCATTACACGCCGCATGCCGTTCTTAACCACGTCGAAGTTGGACTGATCGATCGGCAAGCTCTGAGCGGGTGGGATGTCCAGTGCAATCTCCTCACCTGTCTCGGAATTACGCATAAGACGAACGAGGTGAGGCGACACCAGCGTTCCACGGTTGGCAATGGCCGACACGTAGCGCGCCAACTGCATCGGAGTCACCAGCATATCGCCCTGACCGATACCGAGGTTGATCGTGAAGCCCGCGGTCCAACCATCCGGATAGGTTCGATCGTAATACGAGGAGTCTGGTATCAGGCCCGTGTTCTGCTCGATGAGGTCCATGTCTATGCGCTCTCCAAATCCGAAGACACGCCCCCAACGCGAGAAGGCATCAATGTCGAGCTGCATCATGAGGTTGAAGAAGTAACTGTTGCAAGACTGTTCAATCGCTCGCTCGAGGCGAATGGGTCCATGGACATGTCCCTCATGATCTCTGAACAGTCGCCGCCCCAGCCGGTAGCCACCCCTGCACTGATATACGGTCTGCGGGGTAATAATCCCTTCCTGCAAACCGACCAGAGCCATGAACGGCTTCCATGTCGACCCTGGAGGCATCCCGCTCATGGTCGCCCGATTGAACATGGGATCTCCGTCAGCCATGGATAGCGCACTCCACTCGTTCTCGGTCAACTCCGCCGAGAAAATGCGGGGATCGATATCCGGCTTCGAAACAAAGGAAAGAATCTCGCCGCTTCTTGGATCCATGGCAACGACGGCCCCCCGCTTGTTGACGAACAGCGACTCAGCAAGCACTTGGATATCGTTGTCGAGAGAGAGGTGGAGGTCGTAGCCGCTTATGGGCGCGCGGTCCTGCAGGCCGGACCGGTATGACTCCACCTCCATTCCCATGATATTGACAAGCTTGAACTCGCTCCCTAGAGTCCCTCGTAGGGCTTCCTCATAGACCCGCTCCACCCCCGCGCGACCGATCATGTCTCCTTGCCTGTAGCCATCCGATCGCCGGGAGCCCAGCTCTGTGCGACTGATCTCCCGGACAAAACCGAGCACGTGCCAGGTCCGCGCGTCGGTGAGATACCTGCGTTTTTGAGATACCTCGAACGAGACCCCGGGCAGGCGGTGCAGGTTTTCCTGAACCCGGCTGAATGCGGCGAACGAAACGTCCTTGAATGATGCGGACGGGCGAAAGACGTTCCATTCCCGGGCCTCGGTCAGCCTCGCGGCGGCCACGGAGTCCGGAACCTCCAGCAACTCGGCCAGAAGTCCAAGCTTCTCCACATCAAAGTACCTCGGCGTAAGCAGGATCGTATAGGCTGGTTGATTGTCGACCATCAACCTCCCGTTTCGATCGTAGATCACCCCACGCGCGGGAAGGACGCGCTTCTCACGGATCGCGTTGGCCGACTCGCCGTAGTACATCTGTGTGTCGATCAGCTGCAGCTGAACGAGCCGCAGACTCAGGATTCCGAGTACGGCGCAGATCAATCCGACAAAAATTCGCGTTCTGATTCGATACTCGAACATTACACAGACGGGATTGCGGGTCTGGAGCGACGTATGTGACTATGACCTAAAGGGAGCGACCTTAAGTGGAGAATCGTCTCGGGACGGTTTCGTTAAAACGCCTCTTTTCGAGGACTGTTTGTCTGCACGTGGGCTCAGTCTTCGGCTACTAGCCTGAAGGGCGAAAGTGCCCGAAACCGTTCAACGCTGCGATCCGGCGGGTCGGTAGGCATCACGATCGACTGGATAAAAATATCCGAGAGGTCGGAATGTTTCTTGTAAGTTGACGTGTAACATACCCTTGGACCCGTCATTCTAAATAGGCACGGCGGCAACCGCGGCGGCCGCAAAACCGTTACAGGATTCGGCATACTTCCGAAGTTCGGGCCTCTGCCCGGCCGAAGGAGCCCGAACAGACCGACAGAGCATGAAAACAGGAAAATTTATCGCCGCCGTTATCGGCCTCCTCGTTTTCGCGGGAATTGGAGCAACACCTGCGAGCGCCCAGTACTTCGGCCGCAATAAGGTCCAGTATGATAGCTTCGACTTCAAGCGGACCGAGACGGAGCGCTTCGAGATCTTTTTCTATGAGGAAGAGAGAGAAGCCGTAGAAGACGTCACGCGCATGGCCGAACGCTGGTACGGTCGCCACTCTCGCACATACCTGCGAGAGTTCAGGAAGAAAAAGCCACTCATCTTCTATGCGAACGACGCTGACTTCCAGCAAACGAACGTCATCGGCGGCATGATCGGGCAGGGCACCGGCGGTGTCACCGAGAGCCTCAAGGAACGCGTCGTCATGCCCCTGACAGGGCTCTATGCGGAAACCGACCACGTCCTCGGCCACGAACTCGTTCACTCGTTCCAGTATGACATCGCTCTGTCCAGAGATGATACGACCCGCTTCGCGCTGTCTCTCCTCCCATTATGGCTGATCGAAGGCACCGCGGAATACCTCTCCGTTGGCCGGCACGATCCTCACACCGCCATGTGGCTGCGTGATGCCGCACTCCGAGACGATTTGCCAACCATGGAGATGCTCAGCCGCGATTTCCGATACTTCCCGTACCGCTATGGACAAGCATACATGGCATACATAGGGGGCAAGTATGGAGACGCCGCGGTCGCGAACCTGTATAAACTGGGCGGCCGTGTCGGGCTTGACTCGGCACTCGTCTACACCGTTGGAATCAAGCCTGATTCGCTGTCGAAGGAGTGGATAGAATCGGTCAAAGAGATTTATCTCCCGCTCGCGGAAGGGCGAACGCCTGCCGACTCCGCTGGACGCGCCGTGCTGAACAAGGAAACGACAAATGGCGAACTCAGCATCGCGCCCTCCATCAGTCCCGATGGCAAATGGGTGGCATTCCTGTCCGAACGCGACCTTTTTAAGATCAACCTTTTCATCGCGGATGCGGAGACGGGAAACGTCGTCAAGACGCTGAAGGGAACCAACAGCAATCCGCACTTCGACGCAATCCGCTTCATCAACTCCGCCGGATCGTGGTCTCCCGACGGGCGCAAGTTCGCGTTCATAACCTTTGTTCAAGGAGACAATGAAATAAGCATCCTGGACTGGAACAGCGGCGAGATCGAGAGGCGAATCGCCGTGCAGGGTGTCACCGCGATGTCGAATCCGGCGTGGTCCCCGGATGGACGACAAATCGCATTCTCCGGTATGGATGGGGGTATTAGCGACCTCTACATCCTCGAACTTGCGACAGGCAACGTAAGACAGCTTACCAGTGATCGGTACGGTGACCTGCAGCCCGCATGGTCTCCTGACGGAGAGAAGATCGCTTTCGTGACCGACCGTGGACCTGAGGGAACCGACTTCGAAACGTTGACCTATGGTGCCGTGAGGATCGGTGTTATCGACGTCGCCACGTCGGAAATCGAAATCGTAAGGCCTTTCCCGGGTGCGAAGCACACCAATCCGCAGTTCTCGCCAGACGGGCGGAGCATCTACTTCATATCCGACCACGACGGTTTCAAGGACATCTACCGTTACGCGGTCGAGGAGGGCGCGACCTACCAGGTGACCCGGCTGCAAACAGGCGTGAGCGGCATTACAAGCCTCTCGCCAGCCATGACAGTTGCGCAGCAAAGCGGACGAATGATGTTCTCAGTCTTCTCGGACAATAAATACGATGTGTTCGCGCTGGAAGCAGAAGAGACCAGCGGTACGCCGGTCGTCACCTCAGCATCCGAGGAAGACGGCATCGCGGGTATCTTGCCACCAGCATTGACCGGGTCCACCGGGCTGGTAGAGAATTACCTCAACGACTCTTTGACGGGACTGCCTAGCCCCGGCGATTTTCCTGCAAAGGACTATGGCGCCAAGCTGCGCCTCGACTACGTTGCGCCCCCGACCGTTGGTGTCTCCACCGGCGGCATGTTTGGGACGCAGGTAGCGGGGGGCGTCGGGCTGTTCTTCTCGGATATGCTGGGCGACCATAATCTTGCGGTCGTCGCACAGGCCAACGGGACGTTCAAAGACATTGGCGCACAGGTCGGCTACCTGAACCGCAAGCATCGTCTCAACTACGGGGCGTCGGTGGGGCACATTCCCATCTTGCTGGGCTTCCAGCAGGCGGGTTTTGATCAGACAGGGCAGTTTGTCGTCGAGCAGATCAGGCAGCGCATATTTATCGACAACGTCGACATACAAGCGTCATATCCGTTTACGACAACGAAGCGTTTTGATCTCAGTGCAGGCTTTACGCGGTACGGTTTTGACTACGAGATCGACCGGTTCACGTCGCCCAACGGTTTCGTCTTCGACAGGGAGCGAATTGACCTGCCGAAGTGTTCGGAGGACGCGAGCGTCTTGTGTACGCCCGACGCCGTCTACTTCTTCCAGACGGGGGCCGCCTACGTTGGCGACTTCTCCAATTTCGGCTTCACCTCGCCTGTGCAGGGTGGGCGCTACCGATTCCAGGCCTCGCCATTCCTCGGCACCGAATCCTTCATACGCCTTCTCGCAGACTATCGGCGTTACTTCTTCCTGAAACCTATCACACTTGCGTTTCGGGGCATGCACCTTGGAAACTACGGGCCCAAGATCGACGAGAATTCGATCTTCACTGAGGAGTACCTCGGTTACGCCAATTCCCTGACCTTCATCAGGGGATACAGCTTCTCCTCGTTGGAGCCCACCGAGTGTACGCTTAACGGGGACAACAAGTGCGCGGAGGTCGAACGGCTGCGCGGGACGAGGCTTGCACTCGCCAGCGCTGAGGTCCGGATTCCGTTGCTTGGCACGGAAGCCTTCGGGCTGCTGAACTTCCCCTACCTGCCCACCGAGATCGCGCTCTTTGCCGATGCCGGTCTTGCGTGGAGTGAAGGGGATTTTCCGGAACTCAAGTTCGAGCGCGAAACGGCCGAGCGCGTGCCCGTTTTCAGTGCCGGGGCAAGCACCCGATTCAATCTCTTCGGCTACACGGTACTGGAGATCTTCTACGTCTACCCGTTCCAACGACCCGAGAAGGGTGCGCATTTTGGTTTCCAGATCGTGCCTGGTTGGTAGCCCGAGCGGACTGCCTTTTGGCCAATCGGCTCGCAGAACCCTAAACGCCCGACGCGTTGCCCGACGCGTTCGAGGTATCTAGACGCCGCCGGCCAGTTCTGGCGACACGAGGAGTTCAACCTTCGCCGTGGTCACCGCACGGCCGGCCAGTTCAACCCGCTCGCCGCCGCTGTGCCGGACCTCTACCATGCCGCCCCGAGCAGAGGCCTGATACCCTACCAGCCGGCTTTGACCAAGAGCTGAGCACCAGTACGGCGCAAGGCAGCAGTGCGCCGAGCCCGTCACCGGGTCCTCAGGAATGCCAAACTTCGGTGCAAAGTACCTGGACACGAAGTCGTAATCGCTTGGGCCGTCCGACTCGGCCGTCACGATCACGCCGCGACTTCCCAGGGTTGAGAGCAAGGTCATATCAGGCCGCAACGTGCGAACGACTTCCTCGGAAGGCAGCACCACAAAGTAGTCCAACCGATTTCTGCCAACGGCAACAAGCTCGGCATCGATGCCATGTTTTAGTTCAGTTGGTACTTCCACATCCATTTCGGGCGGCTCGGCCGGGAAATCCATAACCACATCGCCGTCACTGAACTTCGACGACAGCCGCCCGCTTCGTGTGTCAAATACTGCCTGCTCCTCCAGAGCGAGCCGACCTGTCTCCCAAAGCACGTGAGCGCTTGCGAGCGTTGCATGCCCACAGAGATCTACTTCGCGTAGCGGCGTAAACCACCGCAGACCAAAGGACTCTCCAGTCTCGACCAAGAACGCTGTCTCCGATAGATTCATCTCCAACGCGACGTCCTGCATGAATGCCTCGGTCAGGGGCTCCTCGGGAATACATACGCCGGCCGGATTGCCCGAGAACGGTCGCGTGGCAAAAGAATCAACCTGATATATCAAGAGATTGGCCATTGCTCCCTCCAGGCTCTATTGGCCGTGCGAACGGATTCGTTATGCGTGAAGCTCCGCCGACGGCTGGAAACGCCATGCGGAACGAAGTAAATTCGACCTGCCCTAGATCCCAACAGCCTGCCATCGTGCAGCTCACGTCCCGAGGCCCGTCCAGTTGTATTCGACACTAAGGCCCCTCTTGTTTCGGCTCGGCCCTGAAGCCGCTCACGGGCTGACGATGGTCGGCAGCAGGGTGTTCGGCTCGGCGGCGATGAAGATGCTTGGCTCCATGTTCGAGTATCATCACGAAGCGCTCAAGGTATCGCTTTGGGGGCATCAGTTCTCCAACCCCGTTGGGCTTGCCGCCGGATTCGACAAGAATGCCCATCTCGTCGATTTCTGGCCTCACCTTGGCTTCGGCTTCGCAGAGGTGGGCTCGGTGACCCTGAAACCGTCGAAAGGCAATTCCAGACCGCGGCTTTTCCGACTTCCGGACGACAACGCTCTCATCAACCGTATGGGGCTGAACAACGACGGAGCCGACAAGATTGCCGCCAGGATCGGCAATCGGGGCATGTATCATCCGTTTCCTTTGGGCATCAACCTGGCGAAAACGCATGACCCATCCATTGAAGGGCCAGAAGCCATTGACGACTACGTGGAGAGCTTCCGCATACTGGCTCCGGCAGCGAACTACATCGCTCTCAACATTAGCTGCCCGAACACAGCTGAAGGAAAGACTTTTGAGGACCCAGCATCCCTCGACGCGCTCATCGATGCTATCGTTGCCGCGCGAACCGAGATGCATTCTCGGGTCCCCGTGCTGGTGAAACTCTCGCCCCCCATTACGGAACGTGTGGTCTTTGACAGCTTGCTCGAGGAGCTCGTGAGCGTTTGCCTGGAACACAACATAAATGGCTTTATCGCGACCAACACCGCCAACGACAGACACGGCCTTCGCACTCAACCCGATGTTCTGGAACGCATCGGGGAAGGCGGCCTCAGCGGACCACCGATCGCCAAGCGGTCGACCCGGCTCATCAACTACCTCTATCAGAAGACGCGGGGCGAGATCCCTATTATCGGCGTCGGGGGGATAGATTCGGGACTAGCGGCGTACGATAAGATCCGCGCGGGGGCATCACTTGTTCAGATCTACACGGGTCTTGTCTACGAGGGGCCAAGCCTGGTTAAGCGAATTAAGCAGGAGTTGGTAGATTTGCTCGCGGAGGATGGCTACTCGAATTTGACCGCAGCGGTCGGAACCGCGTCTGCGGTCGCCCAAAGCTGATTCATCGGGCAACTCCGTTATATTAGGCGCCCAAGACTTTATCAGATAAGCGGGTTCTAATGCCGGCGATTGTTGATTTCCAGACGATTCCGCAACTATTTCGACGCCTCGTCGATCATTATGCGGGTCAAGGCAGAGCGGCGCTCACCTACAAGGACCGCAATTCGAAGGAGTGGGTGGACATCTCGTGGAAGGACCTCGAACGCCGGGTCAACGAGATGGCGGGATTCCTCCATAAGCGCGGCGTCCGCAAAGGGGATCGCGTCGCCATTTTGTCTGAGAACCGGCCCGAGTGGGCCATCACTGACTTTGCCACGCAGATCCTCGGGGCCGTCAATGTTTCCCTCTACACCTCCCTCCCCGCCGATCAGGTAGAGTATATCATCAAGGACTCGGGGTCCAAAGTCTTTCTCGTATCGACGAACATCCAGCTTAAGAAGGCTCTCTCCTGTTTTGACGCCTGCGAGGAGCTCGAGTATATCGTCACGATGACCGAGCGGAAGGATGATCACCCGCCCTATGTGGTTCAATGGGAAGACGCCATGGAGGAAGGCGCGTCGCACTGGGCTGAAGAGCAGGGTCGGCTTCGTCCCGTGGGAGACGAGGTGGTGCCCGCCGACCTCGCTGCCTTGATTTATACGAGTGGAACGACAGGCAACCCCAAGGGCGTGATGCTAACGCATGGCAACTTCTGCTCCAACGTACTGGGGGCGCTGGCCATGATACCCTTCGGGCCGGGTGACCACCACCTGTCTTTTCTCCCGCTGTGCCATTCTTTTGAACACACGGGCGGCTTCCTGGCTGTTCTTGCCTGCGGCGCTAGAATTACGTACGCCGAAAGCATCGATGCCGTAAACAAGAACCTGTCGGAGGTCCAGCCGACCGTCCTCATTTCCGTGCCGCGTCTTTTCGAGAAGATCTACAACCTGATCTTCAAATCTGTTAGCGAGGGACCGGGGTACAAGCAGAAGATATTTGACTGGGCCGTGCGGTCGGGGTCAATGGCAGCCGAACGATTTAAGGCCGGCAAGAAGCTGAGCCCCGTGCTCAAGATGCGAATCGCCACCGCGCATAAGCTCGTGTTCGCACCACTGCACGAGAAGCTGGGCGGCCGCGTGCGGTTTGCCGTCTCGGGAGGCGCCGCATTGCCAAAGGCGATTGGAGAATTTTTTGAGGCCGCGGGCGTCACTATTATCGAGGGCTACGGCCTCACCGAGACATCGCCGGTGGTCTCGATCAACCCGGTCGCGAAGCCCCGCTTCGGAACGGTAGGTCACGTGATACCCGGCGTCACCGTTGCCATCCAGAGCCTGCAGGATCAGTCGATAATCGGACAGCTTAGCGGTGACGACTATCCGTCAGATCTCACCACGGACCCGGGTGAGATTATCATCAAAGGGCCCAACATCATGAAGGGCTACTGGAACAACGAGGCGGCAACGAAAGAGGCAGTCGACTCAGACGGCTGGTACCATTCAGGTGATGTTGGAAGATTCGAAAACGGGTACCTGCGAATCACCGACCGCATCAAACACATGATCGTATCCAAGGGCGGAAAGAACATTTACCCTGGCCCGATCGAAGATCGCTTCAAGTCGGTCGCATGGATAGATCAGATCATGGTTGTTGGAGAAGGGCGCGAGTTCCTGACGGCGCTGGTCGTACCGGATGTTGATGCGATCCGCGTCTACGCTCGCGAGAACAACATGGAGCACTCAACGACGGAAGGGCTGCTGTACGATGAACGCGTACAGAAGCTGTTTAACAAGGAGTTTCGCGACTATTCGCGTGGTGCGGCCGCGCACGAAAAAATTCGTGACTTCCGGCTGATCCTCGAGCCGTTCACTGTCGAGAACGGAATGATGACACCAACGATGAAGCCCAAGCGTCGGATCATCGAGTCCGAATACTCGGGACTCATCGAAGATATGTACGCTGAGGTGGTATAAATCGCCCGATCCGAGTAGGCCCCTTCACGGCGACCGAAATCCACCGTGTCAATCTTTCTTGAACGCAGCCGGCGGCTGTAGAGAAAGGGAACGCTCAGGCGTATAATCTGAACTTGTTTTCCGCGGACGCGTTCATCGCGGTCCATTGCGGGGTGTGGCGCAGCCCGGTAGCGCGCTTCGTTCGGGACGAAGAGGTCGTGGGTTCAAATCCCGCCACCCCGACAGTTGGTCGGCAAGCAGTCCACCATGTCTACACGTGGCGGAGCCGGCAGCACGGAGTCGGTCTTTCGCCATGCCTTAGGGACCCGCTACTCGTTCACCACAATTCATCCGAGTCGCGCCTACAGACGGCCAAACTCCTCTCGCAGCGACTCCGCATCCCAGCCGGCATCACGCTCCAATCCCTCGTCCTCAAGATCGGACTGCAGCAGCCGCTCGAGGTCCTGAATCCTCTTCCGCGCGGCGTTGATGTAGACGCCCTGATCTTCATTTCGCATTTCAGTAAGCTGCTTCAGCGAATCCTCGTCGTGCTTCATGAACTTCAAGGCCGCGCGCTTGCTTTGGTAGGATCGGAAGCCCAAAAGCGTCAGAGCATCCGCGCCCATGCGCAGAGAGCTGTCGAGCGCCTCCCGATAAACATAGTCGACACCCGCGTCTATCAGATCGTGCGCGTCCTTCCAGTCAAACGCTCTCGCAAGTACTTTCAACCCCGGAAAGTGCTTCTGAACGGTTTCCACCAGTCGTAGCGTTCTTTCGGGAGTGTCCAGCGCCAGTACAAGCAGCTTTGCCTTGTCCGCGCCGGCGGCCAGCAACAAGTCGTGTCGAGATGCATCCCCGTAGTACACCTTCAGGCCCAGTCGCCTGAGAAGCTCCACGCGATCGGAATCAACATCAAGCACCGTAGTGGCCACACCATTTGCATTCAGAAACCGGCCGACCGACGCTCCGAAACTCCCGAATCCCGCGATAAGGACCGGACTCTCTTCCTCTATCGCGTCCGGTTCTCGCTTTTCCTCGCTACGCGTGCCGACCCTTGGTCGCACCACGCGCTCGTACAGCACCATGAGAATGGGAGACAGCGCCATCGAGAGAGCGACGGCCGCGACCAATGGGCTCGTTATCGTGCGGTCCAATACTCCCTCCTGAGAAGCAAACGATAGGAGCACGAATGCAAACTCTCCCGCCTGAGGAAGGGCAAACGCGAGAAGCAGACCCTGGTCGAGGCTAAATTTGAAGGCCCGCGACAGAACGAGCAGCACGGCAAACTTGAGAACCACAATCGCCGCAACGAGGCCCGCGATCAACGCGGGGAGAGCAACGAGGAGTGCGAAATCTATCGAGGCGCCTACCGCAATAAAGAACAGACCCAGAAGCAGACCCTTGAACGGCTCGATATCGCTCTCCAGCTCATGACGATACTCACTGTTTGCCAGCACGACGCCGGCTAGAAAGGTACCCAGTGCTGGGCTTAGCCCGACCAGCGACATTAGCAAGGCAATGCCAATCACGAGAAGTAACGCTGCCGCCGTAAACAACTCTCGCATTCGCGTCCGGGCAATAGCTCGAAAGACCGGACGCAAGAGATATCGACCACCTACGACGATGACGGCAACGGCTCCAAGAACAGCCAGCGTCTGCACCCACCCCGGAAAGTGACCGATCCAGCTGCCGGTAGCATGAGCGTCCTCCGCCGCCACGGCCGTCGATGTGGCCAGAAGTGGAAAGAGCGCCAGCATGGGGATTACTGCGATGTCTTGAAACAGAAGCACCGCAAACGATCCCTGTCCGCCCGCGGTCTTCAACAAGCCCTTCTCGTTCAGCGTCTGCAGTACGATGGCGGTCGATGAGAGAGCGATTGTCATGCCCACCGCGAGCGCTTCTTGCCACGTCAGTCCCAACGCCAACGATATGCCGGCCACAAGGAGACTGGTGACACCCACCTGCAAACCACCCAGCCCCAGTATGGGAGTCCTCAGGCGCCAAAGCAGCGCCGGCTCCAGCTCGAGACCGACCACGAACAGCATCATGACCACCCCGAACTCCGCGAAGTGCATGACATCCTGCCCCTCTTCCCCCAGCAAGCCGAGACCAAACGGGCCGATGATGACGCCTGCAATTAGGTACCCAAGCACCGATCCCAGGCCGAGCCGCTTCGCGATCGGTACGGCTACGACTGCAGCCGTCAGGTATACAAAAGCCTGAAAGAGAAAGCTCTCGCCGCTCATTAGCTCCTACCCTCCCGCCGCAGTTCTTCTATCGCCTCGTTAAGCGTTTCAAAGCTGTGCACACGATCGAGATCGATGCGATCCTCTGCAAGCAGTCTTAGGCTGTCCTCATACTTCTCGCACTCAGCCTCGATCTGCGGTTCGCTCATGCGATGAGTAC
>JAHHLP010000258.1 GCA_018679295.1 Rhodothermia bacterium | reverse complement strand
CTCGTCTGATGGTTACCCACTCGATACCCGCCAGGGGATCGTCGCTCGGACCTTCCGCGATGCGATTGCGAAGCGTTCATCGGGCGTGCCTGCCCTCCTCTATGACGACGTTCGCGGACTGGATTTCTACCTCGCCATGGGGCGCAACACCATGTCGGAGGCCACGGCGGTTGCTCACTGGCGAGGCCGGCCGCTTCTCGTGGTCAATCTCGAGAGCAATAGGCTGGCGCGGTTCAAGGGAACTGCGAGTTGGTCAGCGGTGGTTGAGCGTGCAATCGCTGCGATGCAGCACCCGGACTTGGTCAGCCACCTCGGATGCGTTCTATTCCCAATCGAGACGCAGATCTGCCGACCACACGAATACTCGTCCTTTGAGCAGCGGCCCGAGGGCATTTTGGATGTCCTCGACTGCATGGCTGCGGGCGCGCAGGCCATCCTCACCAGCTTCAGACAGGAGCCGCCGGAGTGCGTGGCGATGCACGTCTTCAAATCAAAGACGGAGGCTCACACCCGTCTCACGGGATTCTCTCTTAGCCGCGGTTTCCAGAATCAACAGGACGAATTCGCAGAATCGCTTCACAACTACCAACCTGACAGGCTGAATCCGACTCACTACATCATGCGAGAAGCAGAGTTCGCAAAAAAAGGTGGCGACAGCGCGCCTGAAGTGTTCACACGCAAGGTCGTTCCGGCGGCCGCCAGCTGCGTACCCGCCGGGATTCCCCATTCCCAGTTCATCGCGGCTCCACTTGTCGATCACACTGGGGAATGGGTCGCGATCATCTTCGGCCATTTCCTTCGCGAAGAGCTTTCCGCGTTCGACCGATTCGCAAGCTACCAACTCACGTTGTACACGGAACAACTAACGCGATACCTCATCACCCGGAGACAAACGTGGTTCCAGTTGTTCTCGTCGTACAGAGTTGATCCAAACGCGCTTTTGATCGACAGGCATCGCACAATGGAAGCGTGATCACCTCAACACCGATTGGACGTAGTGTTGAACGTCGCGAGATGCGTCGTCAATGATGTCGAGCATATGCTGTTCGTTTACCTGCCTGATCGCCGCATCGAGGAGGGAGAACCGATGCTGTCGTCTTGAGCGTGGTGCTCGACGCCAGCCACCGCGCGACATCTCCTTTGTGAACCGATCGAACCGTTCCGTTCGACAAGAGCCAGCCGCGTACCAGATTCCCTCCCCACAGCCCTGCAGAACCCGCCGGTGAGCGGAGGCCCGTTGGATCCCATCCCCTACAGTTTGGTAGAATCTGTCGGTTGGAATGCAACCTCCAAACAAGATCAACCAGTTGTCGACGAGACTTGACGATCCACCTGGACGTACTCGTTGCGCGACCTCAATCGCGGGCTTAACGGCGCGGTGTAGGTATACGATCTCGTGTGTCGCTTCGCCGCGGATCTTCGTGTGAGCAACGCGCGCGTAACAGTACGCTCGACACACCTCTTGGAATCCTGGGAGTGCTAGTGCTTTGACCATACGCTCTTGTTTGCGATTCCCAGTATTTATACTTTTGGCTCCCGCATCCGGGAGTGACCCTGCCGGGCCCACGCTGGCAGAGCGGCGCTCGCCGAGGATCCCCCGCGGTATTGCCCCATGCTTCATTGCAATCAGTGCCTCTTGCTAGCGAGTAACCCCTCTCCAACGAGTCGTCGGAGTTGCGACTCGTGGTTGACGGGGATCCGAACCGACTGAGTAATCACTCATTGCCGACTATCTCCCGCCTGTTGAGGGCGCGCTCAGGGCGCACCCGGCCGCGAGCGCTCAGCTCCGCGACCGAGCGAGCGAAGAAAACCCGCCTCACGCGACTTAAGGCCGGTTTCTCGAAGCGCCCCGGGCAGGACTCGAACCTGCGACCTGCGGTTTAGAAGACCGCTGCTCTATCCGGCTGAGCTACCGGGGCTGACGCCGCATATGCTAGCGCCAGCCCGGTTCCTCCGCTAGAGCGTGCTCCGTCCAAGCGTAGCGTCTTGGGTGCCGTGGTCTGAGC
>JAHHLP010000569.1 GCA_018679295.1 Rhodothermia bacterium | reverse complement strand
GCCGCTCGATGTGCTTCCTCACCGGTCTCCAGCGCTTCGAAGTATGCATCGATCCCCGCGCTCTGGTCGGGGAACCGATCCTTCAGCTCCATCTTGTAGGCATCGGCGGGGCGCCCAACGGCGAGCTCGAACCCGTCCGGGAAGTGCAGCGTGTCGTAGACGGTTCCGACGGAGTGGAACTGGACTGTGCCGCCGCTGAGCCACTCGAGCATCTTTCCGCCCGTTTGATCTGGCCGGAACAACCCGCAGTAGTGGAGCCCGACGTCCCAGGTGAAACCCTCTCGAGAGAATGTATGGGTGAGGCCTCCAAGGTTCTGGGCCTGTTCGAGGAGCAGGACCTTGCGGTCGTGCCGAGCCAGCGCAGCAGCCGTGGTCATGCCGCCGATGCCCGATCCAATCACGATGACGTCGTAGTTGTCGTTGCTGTTCATCCGATCTCCCAGTCGATTTGAACCCGGCTCTTCTGGCTCCGCGGTTGATTCATTTGCCATGGCTTTGCCGCTGTTTCACCTCGACGCGCCTCGTGGAATCAATGACCTTGAGCGAATCCTGTGGAGCCACAACTGCCCGTGGTTCTCGAGAAACTATGTCTCTGTTCTGGTCAGTTCTGATTCCAAGGTCTCTTGATTGCTGCACCGTAGGTGGTCGTGTCGAGGCTCATTCGGATCAATTGATCAAAAAAACTCAACCGAACTTCGCAACAAGAGATCTGGACGCATGTCAGGACGAGTCCGATCCCGACGTGGTGGATCCCATCGCATCGGCGGCTTCTTGCGAAGCACGGCCGTGCCGCGTGCGGACCGTGATCACAATGGGTGGAGGAGGCTGCGTATTGCGAGGAAACAACTCGGGATGCCACACATCCACTCGGACGGGACGGGCGATATTTCCGTCAAGGGAGTCTAGAGCTGGACTGTGCGGCCAAACTCTACTTCGGTCCTACGTCCATATCCGCCGGAAACCGACATCGTAAGGCCCGGCTTCGAGGTGGCCCCAAAGCGGCGGCGTCTGCGCTTGAACATCGGTCGTCCCCGGGGCAAAGCTCACGACAGAATACCGGCGCTGACCAAAATGATGATACTCAAGGTCATGGAGTCGTTCTTACGGGTCCAATGGACAGTCGGATTGGTGGCCACCCCAATGATGCCGACGCCACATGGGCTGCATGCGATTGTTAGGCAGCAGACGCCGCCGGCTCGGTGGGCTAACGCCTGAAGACGTAGATCGTCCACCCGAGGGTGTCTCGGCCCCAGCGAAGATAGGCTGCCTTTTCCTCTTCTACTCGAAGCATAAGCTCCGGAAGATCCGGATCCTCCGGGTGCGAGCGTGCGTGCTCGACCGACGCCGACCATTGTAGTCCTTCGTACCTATCCCAGTCATCACTATTGCTAACAAGAGTGTGAACAAGATCGAGCCCCCGCTCCTCCCCCGCCTCGACATTGCCAAGGTGCGTCCCGACCGCCTCCTTCGGAAGGCCAAGGACCTTGAGGTACTCTTCGCACGGCTCTTGTAGCCAGTAGGGCTCGCCCGTGACCACCCATCCACCGGGCGCGACCATGCGTATCAGTGCATCCAGAGTCCCAGCATGCCCCCCGTAGATCCAGCTGGCGCCGAGGCAGGACGCCACGGTGAAGCTGTGAGGTTCCTTCGGTTCGAATTCGGCACCGTCCATCTCCCTGAAGGTGACCTCTGCCTCTGGCGCCCGCACCTTCAGTCGTTTCCGCGCCTCGGCAATGAAGAACGGGGAGAGATCGATGCCCAGGCAATTGACGCCGTAGGCCTCGGCCAGACGAATGAGAAACTCGCCCTTTCCGCAAGCGATATCTATCACGCGCCCACCGACGGGGAGCCGCAGCTGTTCCACAAGGTGCCCCAGCTTCTCTCCGCTCGTGGGATTGCAGATCACATGATTGCGATGGGTGATGTCGTAGAACTTCCACGTGTCCATAAAACAGTTCCTCGGGCTGCCTAACGGAGTATCGCTTCACCTGCACCGGCGCATGCAAGCGGTGGTTCGGAGTCATGGTAGCGCGACGGTGGGTGAGTCACAACCAGGTGAGGGAACGGGAAGCGGTGGACAACACTATCGCGGGCGCGAAGCGCCCACGGTCACGCCTGGTGACAGGTGCAAGCGGGGGTTCGGAAGCCCGCTGTGTTCAAACTCTTCGAGCACAATAAGCTATACGTGAAAGTCGACGCTCGTTCGCCAACTTCGCACATACAGAAAAGAACAACTGCTGACCGTCAAAGTCTGCGTCGCCCTCGGCTCGCCTCAGATCGTTCTCCCTTCGGCCTCTCGCATGCCGCCATCGTTCTGCCACGTCGGCCATATTCGATGTTCGGTTCTCGCGACGAAGGATCTCGAATCCGGCTGACTTGAGCATACGGTCATCCGTTCCATCCGGCACAAACAAGAAAAACCCAATTGACGCACGTATCGCAATCTCCTTGTCGGTTAGCGGACCTGTAACAATTATCGGGTCCGTGAAAAGGAGACGTCCACCGGGCTTCAGAACACGATGCCATTCGGTAAGAACACGCTCTCGATCTGGGAGATGGTTGATCGCATCAATGCACATCACAGCATCGAACGTCGTGTCGGCAAATGGTAGTCGCGTAGCGCCGTCGGCTTGCTGGAACGTCGCCTGCTCGACAAGGCCACGCTCTTTCGCGATGTGCTGAGCGTTGCGAATGCCGTCATCATGGATGTCTACTCCCGCGACGCTACAACCGGTGAGGGTGGCGATGCGCAAAGTCGGGCCGCCCGATCCGCAGGCAACGTCCAGCAGGCGACTGTCAGGACCCAGGTCTAGCCACTTGACGAAGAGATCTTGTTCTGCTGCGGTGAGCCAGCCGTTCTGTCCGATGTCCTCGTCGTAGGTTTCCGATCGGATCTGAGCATAGAGGTCCGTCTCGAAGTTGCCATACTGACTCCCATAGTGATCGACCTGTGCGGACGGTTCAGTCATATCTCCAGATGGGCTCCCTAACGCTATTCCGCATTACCCTCGCCGGGCGCGGGGAGCGGTGATTCAAAGCTCATGGTAGGTAGACGTCGCGACTGTCGCAAGATCGTGCCCGGTGTCGCGTACATGTGTGGGTTAGGTGGCGAACCTCTATCCGTCATATGCACACGCCCTGATACCTCTATTCACCCTTCGTCGCGTAGTTGTGATTTGGCAGTCGCTACGTGACCTGTGGCCGGATCAAAATAGTGCCGGTCAAGTGCTAACATGTTTGACCCGGCGAGAATTAGTTCCCAAGCAGGCCCATCCTGAGCAACCTGGCTGTGAATATCGTGGGGTGGCCCAAACCAGTGAATGGAATCACTCGTGTGCAAAATTTGTTCAGATGTTTTTTCAAGCCGAGCGCGGTCAGGATCGGTGCCATCATCGACGCGTTTCCACGCGATGTAACGGTCGCGGCCTTCCAGAACATGAAGTACCGCCCATGTACCGTGATCGTGTACTGGTGTGGGTTCATCCGGGGCAAACCGCGCGAGGATTAGTGTGAGATCATTCATTCCATCGGACGCAAGGACGACAGCCTCGGTCTTCGTGCTTCCATGCAAGCCTTGCAAATCTTGGCGATCTCTCAGCCCATTAATCCTGGCTAAATCTGCAAGAGAGTTTTTGATCACGGATATGGCTGGCTCTTTGAAGCCATGTTCCTCAATGGCTTTGCGAGCATCACGCATAGTGGTGTCTATCGCGATCTGGACATAGCTGTTTTCCGAATCCTTTTCTTTTGCAGCTTCTTCACCAGTCTGGCGACACGAGGAAAGAGCAACAATCTGAACAGCCAGTACCGCGATGACGAAACGCTTCGCGCGAAAGTTGATGTTGTACATTTTGATCAGATTACGTCGTCCCGCGAATTCGGCGAGGCTTGGTAGCGACGCTTGGTATCGTGTTCGGCTTGGCGGATTGTCGGCGCCCCGAGCGGCTTCATTTCACAGTCGAATGCATCGGCAGTCAGTACGGAAGCCCCTCATAGGTAACAGATAAGGACCGGGAAATCAATAGTGGCAATAGGACAAGACAGGTCCTCGAGATGTATTACCTGGGGCACAAGAAATCAGTCACGCTCTAACGGCAATTATTGACGCACATCACCAATCGCGGCATACCCGTGATCAGTCCGCTGGATGTGATGTGACCTCGACACGGTTGGCGCGGTGGTGGTCGGC
>JAHHLP010000339.1 GCA_018679295.1 Rhodothermia bacterium | reverse complement strand
CCTCAGCCGTGGCTTGTTCTCCGGGGCGGTCTGGTGCCGGCCGAGCCTCTACCATCAGATACTGGTCATGGTAGTCTGTCCAGATACGGTCCACCCTGAAGCCGTTAGTTTGGAATAGCCGTCCCAGAGATCCTGCGCTGAAGTAGTTGCAGTGTTCGTAATAAATATCCCAGAACGCCGTATCTCTAAAAATTGTAAGGGAATTGGGTACCTGAAAGAAGACGACCGGTAGGACTGCATTGCCGATCGCCCGGCGCAACATCCGCATGAACAGATTGGGACGGTGAATGTGCTCAAGAGTCATCTTGCAGCAGACGAGATCGTAGGACGAAGCGGTGTGTTTCTCCGTAAAGAACTCGGAAAAGAAGGTTACCCTGTTCGTCGGATCCGGATTTCGCCGCTCGATGAACGCAGGGTCAAAGCCGACGCCCTCGTTGTCTCCCAGTTCGCACATCAGACTGATGAACTCACCCTTGCCGCAACCTATTTCGAGGATTCTCTTGTTCGTAAGGTCGTGGCGTTCGATGAGCGACTGCGCGAGCTGCTTTTGAAACTCCTGGAATGTCTGCGAAAAACCCTGCGTTTCCTCGTACTCCTCATCGTACAACACCTTGTCGGGTTCGAAAGCAATGTTTTGGATAAGGCCGCTATTCTCATCGATTGACAGCACGATATCGCCTGTCGGATACGCCAGAGCTGCCTCTCGCGAACGAATGAGGCGTACGTTGTGTATGGGGACTGACCGAGCCTCGTAGAAAGTGTGCTGATGCCGGGGAGTAGCAGGTACTTTTGAAGGAGCCGTCATAGCGCGATTCCCGTCGTATCCTTACCCGTGAATTTTGCCTCGGGCATTACAGTTTCCTGGCGCGTGTCAATTCATCTGTGCTCTAGCTAGTAAAGATTCGAGCACGGTTTTGTAGTCAAAATGACTTTTCGCCACCTCTCTGGCTGCCTGCGAATTCCGATCGTAGTCACCACAGACGTTCTCTATAGCTTCTGCCGCTCCGTCGAGGTCGCTGAATGGGATCAGGCCTTCGCCGCAGGCTATCCATTGGCTGTAACCGGTGTCCTGCAGTACCACCGGCCTACCGGCGGCCAGGTAGCAAGCGCTGCGGTCGCTGAACCAGCCGCTACGTGACTTAACATATCCGTTCTTTGCCACGCTGAACTCGCCGATTGAACTGGTGATGTATTCTTTATACTTGTTGACATCGCCGCTGACTTCAAGCGCATCGGACACCGACCAGCCCGCGACTTTCAGCTTCCGGATTACCGAGGCGGGGGCACCCGCGACAGCAATCTCAAGTCTCGCGCTTACTCTTGAAGGCAGTGTCAGATGTGCAAGGAACTCCTCATCTTTTTGACCGAAGTGCTCACCGTCGTGAACAACACCGCCGTAGGCGTTCCAGTTCGCTATCGTTGAGAATACCGCCGTTCCATTTTTTTCTCTGGGCGAGGAGGAATCGGTCGACTGCCAAAGGCTGGGAACGACTGGCGGGGTGGTCGGAAGCCATCGTATGGACCCGACCGGAATTTGGCAACCTGGCTGGCCAATGTTGGTCCCGTACGAAAAGTAGGCGTCGTAGCAGTCGTTGCCTTCCATTGAAAACATCCCCAACTGTGTGAACATCGGATCCATATCAATCAAAATTTTCCGGCGCACTTTTTCGAACTCCGGAAGCCAACATACGCCTCCCACATTCACAAGGAGGTCGGCGTCGTCGAGTACGTCCAGCACGTTTTGCTCGGTCCCGCCAAACGTTGCACGGGAGTCCCGATCGATATAGAGCACGGGCGCGTCGATTCCAAGGCGGCGATACAGCGACTTTGCCAGTCGAAATCCAACCGATGCATCGTCCGTGTGCCGCATCGTAATCGGATCGAAGCAGGAGTTCGGCCACCCGCTTTCCTCCACGTACGTGACTATGTGCCCTAGCAACCGGAGCCCAAGAACGTATTGAGCATACGCCAGCATGTTGCCGGCCACTGGATGACGGACCATATAGCCACATACGACGATCCGTGCCACTACTGTAATCCGGCCTCTTCCATGAGTGAGGCGAGCACTTTCTCTGCCGCGAAGTACTCTGTGGCAATATCATGGGCCGCTTTGCAGCTAGCCTTGTAATCCGATTCTACTTTGTCCAAAGCCGAAAGGATATCCTCCAATGTGTCAAACGCGAAGAGGCCCGACCCGGTAGGGAGATACTTGCTGAAGCCCGTCGCCTGCGTGATCACCGGCCGGCCCGCCGCCAGATAACACGCGCTGCGGTCGCTGAACCAACCAGTACGAGGTTTTACATACTGATCCTTTGCAACTGTAAATTCGCCGCGAGAGCCCCTGATGTAATTGGCATATGAATCGACGTCGCGCGAAATCGCGTGGGCGTCAGCAATGCCCCATCCGTTTGCTTGCAGTGTTTCTGCGACGTCATCTTCAACGTTGGTGGCTAATTCGAACTGAAGTGGCCTGCGTTTCGGCAGTTCAACAAATCGACTAAACTCCCGATCCTTGCTCCAATAGTAGGTGCGTCCGTTAAAACGAATGTGCTTGCTCTTGTTCTTCCATGTCGTAACCGTGGTGTACTGGTCGCCAGGCGGTCGGTCACCGTCTTCCCAAAGTTCCATGGCGACCGGCTGACGAGTCGGCTTCCACTCGAATCGCTCTATCGGTACCTCGCAGTCCGCGGCGCCGAGGTTTTCACCGAAGGTGAAGTGACAATCGTGCGCGTCAAGATGATCAATGACCTTTTGGTTGCCCTGCGCGACCTTGACCTGGTATGCAAAGGGATCAGACTCCACGTACACCCGCCTTCGGCATTTCATAAAGTCCTTGCCCAACCACTGAGCCCCCGTGACGTTCAGAAGGCCTTCGGCCTCGGTCATCAGTTTGCTGAACGCCGACTCGCTCATACCGTACGACGACCCACCCGGATAACTGGTGCGGAAGAACCATTTGTCGCCAAACCCAAACGTCTTCAACATCGTGCTTACAAGCCGGACGTTCGCGGACGGGTCCTGATTAGGGCCGTTTACTACAGGATCGTAGACCCAGCGTCCGGAGTCTTCGACGTAGTAGGCGTCGTATCCCAGATTGCGGAGCCCGATCAGATAGTGAAGGAATTGGTAGTTGACGCCGGCCAAGGGGTACCAGAACAGTATCCCTGAGACAACAATCTTACGTTTCGGCTTGACTTTCATCGGTCCCCGCCGCAGTGTTGATTTGAAACGGTGTACTTGGTTGCGGGGAGCAGATATAAACGATCTCTACGAACAATCCCCGGCTCACCTGCGCTCGTCGCTTCGCTGCAAGGTTCAGCTTGTAACCATAGTACATACGGCGCAGGGCGGCAACTTCAAACCTTCATGCCCCAACCACAAATAGAATCCAACTATAAATAGATGGTGGAGGCAGACGCCTATATTTGGTGCTTAAATGGGGCGAACGTCCGGCCCCCACCAATGTTATACCAGTCACAAAACTATTCCTAGATGTTGGGCATTTTCGCCACAGGACTGGACGGCCCGCGACTAGAAAAAGTGCTAAATGAAGAAGCTGTCATGTCTGTTTTTTATCGTCGCTCGACTTTGTGTTGCGCAGCAACCGGATAATGCCTCACTTAGCCTGTTCGTCGATTGCGAAGCGTGCGACATGGAGCATATCCAATCACAGGTAGATGATGTCCGGTATGTACGTGACCCTCACGACGCAGACGTTCATCTGTTAATCCGGACCCGTGGAGGCATCGGCATCCTGGAATACACTCTCGCTTTCGTTGGAAGAAAGAACTTCACAGGTGTCAGCGACACACTGACGTACGTTCACAGTCGCAGTGCGACCGTACACGAACGACGCGATGGTTTGGCACGTACCATTCGCCTCGGTCTAGTTCGATACTATGCGAGAATACCGTTTTCAAGAAGGGTGAAGATCGTAATAGAACCTAACCATGAAGGACCGTTGACGCGAGCGCGACCGAATACCTGGTCATATCGGATTGCGATGGACGGTTCGTACAGGGCGGAGCAGTCGATCCGATTGCTGCGCAGCAACTTGTTCTTGTCCGCCGGACGGGTGACCGATGAACAAAAGATTGAAGTGGCCGCCAACGGCGGCGTTACCGACCACCGGTTTGATTTCGATGACGAAACAATAGCAAGTGTAACGCGAAACGGTGATCTGAGAGGACTTGCTGTTTGGAGCATTGCGGATCGTTGGGCGGCCGGAGCATTCGTGTCAACCGGTACATCCTCTTTCACGAATACTACCTGGACCGTCTCGGCGTCCGCCGCCATCGAGTACACGTTCTTTCCGTATAGCGAGGCATCTCATCGCGAGGCGCGCATAAACTACTTCCTGGGCTTCCGTCACCTCGATTACGAGGAGCGCACCATATTCTCTAAGAGGGACGATTCACTCATCAGGCACGCAATCGAACTGACGGTGGACACCAAACAGACTTGGGGATCGTCACAGGTGTCTGTCGAAGCCGGACATTACCTGATTGATATGCAAAGCTTCGATCAAATACTGGATCTCTATCGACTCGAGGTTTTCGTTTTTACTGAGGTTCGGCTTGTCCGAGGACTGTCTTTTTACGCTCAAGGAACGTTTTCCCGTATTCGCGACCAGATCTTCCTTTCTGCCCGTGCGGCGTCTCAGGAAGACGTTCTACTGGGGGCGGTCAAACTTCCGACCTCCTTTGACTACAGCTTCACCGCCGGTTTAAGCGTGACCCTGGGTTCGGTCTACAGTGCTGTGGTGAATCCGCGCTTCGGGGACTGAACCTGCGTCACGTACCTTTGCTGGGGTCTCTCGAGATCGAGCCACTGCTAATCGCGCAGTTTGAATATGGCCAGCCGGTCGTTCCTGAGAATGAGACGGTAGTTTGAGAATAAGTGCTGGCCGAAGCGTTGATAGTAATCGAGCCACCAGAACGCCGACCAACCCAGGGCGAGAAAGTCCGCTCCCATTTTGCGGAGCCGATCGAGTTCCATG
>JAHHLP010000417.1 GCA_018679295.1 Rhodothermia bacterium | reverse complement strand
CGCATAACCACCCCTCAGCAGTCGAGCCCTACCAGGGAGCTGCCACGGGTGTCGGTGGGATTCAGCGCGATATTTTCACCATGGGCGCCCGCCCGATCTGCTCGCTGAACTCGCTTCGCTTCGGGTCGCTCGAGAACCCGAGGGTGCGATACCTGTTCGATGGTGTTGTACGTGGAATCGGCGACTACGGAAATTCATTTGGTGTGCCCACGGTGGCGGGTGAGGTCTATTTCGATCCGTCGTACGAGGGGAATCCGCTCGTAAATGCGATGAGCGTTGGTGTTGTGAAAGCCGGGCGGACCGCCTCGGCCATCGCGTCGGGCAAGGGGAATCCTGTTTACATCGTTGGCTCGGCGACGGGCCGTGATGGTATCCATGGCGCCACCTTCGCTTCCGAGGAGATTTCGGAAGCGAGCGAAGCCAAAAGACCAAGCGTGCAGGTCGGAGATCCGTTTACTGAGAAGCTTCTACTGGAAGCGACCCTCGAGGCGGTGAGAAGCGGCGCGGTCGTCGGGATTCAGGACATGGGCGCCGCAGGCATCACCTGTTCATCATGCGAGATGAGCGCCAAGGGTGAGAGCGGCATGGAACTGCACGTCGACCGGGTCCCCATGAGAGAGGAAGGCATGACGCCCTACGAGGTTATGCTTTCGGAAAGCCAGGAGAGGATGCTTCTTGTCGTCGAACGAGGCAGGGAGTCGGAAGTGCAAGAGATTTTCGAAAGATGGGATCTGCACGCCGTACAGATTGGCGAGGTCACCGACGACGAGCGCGTCCGCATCTACTGGCATGGCGATCTTGTCGCGGACGTCCCGGCCGAGCACCTGGTACTAGGCGGCGGCGCACCCGTCTATCACCGCGAAACGAAACGTCCTGAGTATCTGGATCAGACGTCCGCCCTGCAATTGAGTGACATTCCGGACCTGTCCGCAACGGATGTCGAGGCTACGCTGAGGCGGCTTCTGACTTCGCCGAACATAGCATCGAAAAAATGGGTCTACGAGCAGTACGACACGTCGGTGCGTACGAATACGGTCGTCGGCCCCGGCCCGTCCGACGCAGCAGTCGTGCGGATTAAGGACACGGAGAAAGCACTGGCCGTCAAGACCGATTGCAATGGCAGATACGTGTATCTGAACCCGCGCAGGGGTGGCCAGATCGCAGTCGCGGAAGCGGCTCGCAACGTCGTATGCGCAGGCGGAAAGCCACTGGCCATTACGAACTGCCTGAACTTCGGAAATCCGTACAAGCCGGAGGTCTATTGGGTCTTCAAGGAGGCCGTCGGCGGAATGGGTGATGCGTGCCGCGCGTTCGACACGCCCGTGACCGGCGGTAACGTTTCGTTCTATAATGAGAATCCGGAAGGGGCGGTATTCCCCACGCCGACCATCGGAATGCTGGGGCTCGTCGACGATGTGAACCGGCACACGACAACCAGCGCGTTTCGGTCAGATCGAGATGTAGTTTTTCTCGTATCCCCGGAGCGCTGGGCGTTCAAGAATGATCTCGGCGGCAGCGAGTACCTTTCGATTGTCCATGGCATGACTGCCGGCGACGCACCCCATCTTGATCTCGACGAGGAAGTCGCGGTACAGAATGCGGTTCTGTCATTCATCCGATCCGGACTAGTTCAGAGTGCACACGACGTTTCGGACGGCGGGGTGGCTGTTACCCTCGCCGAAAGTTGCATCGCATCCGGATCCGGCATGACCGGCGACCTGGAGATCCCGGCCGGGATCAGAATGGACGCGGCGCTCTTCGGCGAATCGCAATCGCGGATCGTCGTCAGTTGCCGGCCGGACGACGCGGAACGCCTCTTGGAGGCCTCTCAGAAACATCCTGTTCTTTTGACGCGCCTGGGTACGGTAGGTGGGCCGAGGCTGTTGTTGCGGCTGGGAGACCAAGCCGTGATCGACGTTGCGGTTGAGGAAATCGCGTCCGCCTACGAGTCCGTTATTCCCCACCTGATGGGCTCACGATGAATTCGCGAAACGGACCGAGCAGGATGGACGTTGTGGCGCGAGGGCCGCGTAACAGAGGCGAACCGGAAAACACCAACACGACTCATGACGACGCTATGCATGGCTCTGGCACTATCCTTGAGCATGCTCTAGTCGTACACTTGAAATAAGGAGACTGACATTATGGCACAGGATGCGAAGTATGTGACGCTGACCGATCAGAACTTTCAGGAGGAAGTCCTCAACTCCGGCGAACCGGTGCTTGTAGACTTCTGGGCAGCCTGGTGCGGTCCCTGTCGCATTATCGCACCGGTTATAGAAGAATTGGCCGGGGAATTTGAGGGACGGGCGAAGATTGCCAAGATGGATGTGGACGAGAATCCGCAGATCCCGATGAACTTGGGAATTCGATCCATTCCGACACTTCTCTTCTTCAAGGACGGGAAGGTAGTAGATCAGCTGGTCGGAGCCGCTCCCAAGAAGATGCTGTCGGAGAAGCTCGACAATCTCGTTGGCCAGGCGGCGTAGCATAACCCGGTACGCAAGCCCCATCAATAACATTGAGAAGCGCAGCCCGGTCGCTCGCCGCACCGGGCTTCCTTCATCTTTCGAGATATCGGATAAAAATGGCTGACAGCATCAACGCCGATGAGCGGGCGGCACTACCCGCGATCTCATTTGAATCTGCAGAGAGAAAGCAGCTGGTTATCATTGGCACGGGTCCCGCCGGACTCACGGCGGCGCTGTACGCCGCACGCGCCAATTTGGAGCCGGTTGTCTACCAGGGCCCGGAGCCCGGCGGACAACTCACGACCACGACCGACGTCGAGAACTATCCAGGCTTCGCCGAGGGGGTCCTGGGTCCGGAGATGATGCAGATCTTCGAGAACCAGGCGACTCGCTTCGGCGCAGAGATCCGGTACGGTACGGTCACCGCTGTAGATTTGTCCGAGCGACCGTTCAAACTCATTGTGGACGACGAGAAGGCGGTGTTGGCGGAAGCTGTGATAATCTCCACGGGTGCGTCGGCTAAATACTTGGGACTGGAGAACGAAAAGCGACTCATCGGGAGGGGCGTCTCCGCGTGCGCGACGTGTGACGGCGCGTTTTTTCGCAATGAAGAGGTTGCAATCGTTGGCGGAGGCGATACGGCGATGGAAGAGGCCCTTTTTCTGACGCGCTTTGCGAGCAAGGTCTACGTCATTCATCGCCGCGACGAACTGCGCGCGTCGAAGATCATGCAGGAGAGGGCGTTCGCGAGCGACAAGATCGAGTTCATCTGGAACACGGTCGTGGAGGATGTCCTCGGTGCAGACGAGGTCGACGGCCTTAAGCTCTTGAATCGGGTGACCGACGAGGAGTCCACTCTTCCAGTCAAAGGACTTTTTCTCGGCATTGGACACAAGCCAAACACCGACATCTTCAAGGGCTGGCTCGACATGGACGAGTTGGGGTATATCAAGACGTATCCGGACTCGACCTATACCAACATACCGGGCGTGTTTGCTTCCGGTGATGCCCAGGATCACGTATACCGTCAGGCCGTCACGGCGGCTGGCACCGGCTGCATGGCGTCCATCGACGCGGAGCGGTGGCTGGCCGAAAACCCGGTGGCTCAGACCGAGGCTGCAGCGCAATAGTCGATCGCGGGCTCCAGTTGCTCTCCTGAGAGTCGGCTGCGGTTACGTTCTATCTGACCAAAGCCGCAGCGGTAGCTACCTATCTGCGAAACAGGTTCTTCAAAACGAACCAGACATTTTCCTTTCTTTCGCGGAGCCGGCGGGAGAAGTACGGGACCCACTGCCGGCCGTACGGAACGTAAACGCGCATGTTGTATCCCTCACTCGCAATGGACTGCTGCGTCTCCTGCCGGATTCCGTATAGCATCTGAAACTCGTATCTGTCAGTCGCGATCTCGTTCGCCGCGGCGTAGTCCTTTGTCGCCTGAATAACCAGGTCGTCATGGGTGGCGATGCCGGGATACCGCGCATTCGACAACAGCAGTTTCATGTACTCGACAAAGCTCTCCCGAATGGTCTCCATCGACTGATGTGCTACGGAAGGCGGTTCTTTGTACGCTCCCTTGCAAAGCCGGACGCGCGCGTTGAGCTCACACATCCTATGTACATCTTCTCTCGTGCGCTTGAGGTACGCCTGAAGGACTATACCGACGTTGTCAGGGTAGTCCGGAAAGACCTGTTCAAAAATAGACAGGGTCGATTCGGTAATGTCGCTGCCCTCCATGTCGAGCCGGACAAACACGTTCCGATTCTGCGCAACGTGCAGCAGCTTTCGCAAATTGTCGACACAGAATCCTTCGTCGACCTTTTGGCCGATCATCGAGAGCTTGATCGATATGTTGGCATCGATGCCTGACCTCTCGTGCTCATCGGCTATCCGGTTGGCGATGTCCAGATAGAGCTCAGTAGCTTCACGGGCAAGGTCGCGCTCGTCTACATATTCGCCCAAGAGATCCAGGGTGGTCATTAGCCCCATCGACTTGAGTCGTTCAAGAACCGGAATCGTGTCATCGAGCGTCTCCGCCGCGACAAATCTTCGGGCGAGAAAGAAGGGTAGATGCATAAGTGCGGTGAGTCGAGGTGCCGGCGGAGGAGATCGCCCGTTATCGAGAAGCGGTCAGAATATATAAAAGGGAACTGAATCGGCGGCTTGCTGGTCAGTGGGCGAACCGAGTCGAACATACAGGATAATGAAAGAGAGTCTGGAATCGCTTCGAACCGAATACGGGCGCAGCGAGCTGTCCACGGACACAGTCGACCCAGATCCCATCGGGCAGTTTGCCGTGTGGTTTCGGGAGGCGGCGGAAGCGGGTGTGCAAGAGCCGAACGCGATGACGCTGTGCACCGCAAGCAGCTCCGGCACGCCCTCAGGGCGCATTGTCCTGTTGAAGGATGTCACCCCGGACGGGTTCACGTTTTTCACGAACTACCTTAGCCGAAAGGGCAGTGAGCTTGAGGAAAACCCCCGTGCTTCTTTGGTTTTTTGGTGGAAGGAGCAAGAACGACAGGTACGGATTGAGGGTGATGTCCAACGCCTCAGCATAGACGCATCCGATGCGTACTTCTCCGTCCGTCCGCGAGGTAGTCGGATCGGTGCATGGGCTTCGCCTCAGAGCAGTGTCATCCCATCTCGTGAGGTGCTTGAGGAACGCGCACGCGAAATCGAGGCGCGATTTGATGGTGAGATACCAAGGCCTGACTTCTGGGGTGGATTTCTGTTGAAGCCGCGGCGACTGGAGCTCTGGCAGGGCAGGCCGAACAGGCTTCACGACCGCATCTGTTATTCCCGGAGCGAGGCCTATTGGAAGATTGAGCGATTGGCGCCCTGACGGCCGATTCTGGGCATTTGTGGCTTGTATTCGCTGCCAACGTCCGTCTTAAGCGGGCACCCACCATGCCGATACCGCTGGTGAAAGTGTCCACTATTCAAAAAGGCCCACACGGTTGCAGTCGTCCCCGCGCAGCAACTTCTCTCTGATTACCCACTGAGGATCAGGTCGCCACGCACCGCATGCCCCACTCCCGGTTCATCACGCTGGTTTTCGCGCTCATCCTTCTTTTGTGGGGATCGGGTCCGGCGTGGGCACAATCAGGTCTCAGGCTCGACCCCGCCAAGGCGGTAACGCAGTACCCGATGGACATCTGGGGAGCTGACGAAGGCCTTCCCCAGAAATCGATATTTGCCATCCTGCAGTCTTCCGACGGATACGTGTGGCTCGGAACGCAGGAGGGATTGGTCCGATTCGACGGACTCGAGTTCAATATCTACGACAAGACCAATTCCGAGCTTCCCAGAAACGCGGTGTCCGCTCTTTACGAGTCACCCGACGGAGCGATTTGGGTCGGGACGCGTGAAGGGGGCCTGACGCGCTTCTTTGAGGACAACTCATTCACGTACTACCGGCAGCAAGGGCTTTCCAGCTCGAATGTCAGTGCCATCACGGGGGACGACGAGGGCAATATCTGGGTCGGTACCGACGACGCCGGCCTCAATCTGCTGAGCGGTGACCGGTTCTTCAGCTACACGCTCGAGGACGGCGTGCCGAGCAAGAACATCAATGTGCTGCTTCTGGATTCGCACGGTGTACTATGGATAGGCACTCGTGGGGCCGGAATGGCGTCCTTCGACGGCAAGAGATTTGTCAACTACAACTCCAAGGCGTCGCTCCCTGGTGACGATGTGACGGCATTGCACGAGGATCGTGCTGGGAGAATCTGGGTCGGGACGCGTAATGGAGCGTTGGCAACAGTAGAAGATGGCAATGTGACCATCATCAAGGATCCAGGTCAACTACCGGTCTCAGCGATCTCGTCAATCCTGGAGGACCGTGCCGGTAGCATCTGGATTGGCGGTGAGCACGGTGGCGTTCTTCGTATTCAAGGAGGGGAGATCCAGTCGCTTTCGACCTCGCAGGGGATGCCGAGCGACAACATCCGCTCGCTTTTGGAAGATCGCGAAGGCAGCCTCTGGATCGGTACCGACGGCGGAGGCTTGGTCAGGATACACGACGGGAAGTTCGTCCCATTCGGGATTCGGGAAGGAGCCGCCGACGACTACACTTATGGAATCATCGAGACATCCGCCGGTACTGTATGGGCGGGTTCCGAAGGCGGTGGGGTGACACGTCTGACAGACGGTGACGTATCAACCTTATCGATGGAAGATGGCCTTCCGAGTAACGTGGTTTACTCGGTTCAGGAGACCGCCGACGGATCGGTTTGGTTCGGTACCGAGGGTGGTGGACTTGTGAGGTACGACTCGGGCAAGATCAGAACGTTCACGACGGCGGATGGGCTGCCTACTAACACCATCTATAGCTTGTACGCAGCCTCCAACGGCGATCTTTTGATTGCAACGAGCTCTGGCGGGCTCACCCGATACGATGGTCGATCCTTTCGTACGTATACGTCTGAGGACGGACTGTCCAGCAATTTTGTAACCGCCATAACGGAATCTGCTCGCGGCGGTATTTGGGTTGGCACCTACGATGGGGGACTGAACTACCTGAAGGACGACAGGGTCGTCAGTCACTTCTCGACCACGAACGGTCTGAAGAGCGACTTCGTACTATCATTACACGAAGACGAAGACGGGGTCCTGTGGGCCGGTACACGCGAGGGCGGCTTGCACCGAATTCGCGATGGTCGAGCGGTGGCAATCACAACAAAGGATGGCCTGTTCAACGATATCGTCAATACGATCGTAGAGGATGACACGGGATACCTGTGGATGACCTGCAATAAAGGAATCTTCCGGGTAAGCAGGGTTGGCCTTAACTCCTTTGCAGATGGCAACACTGACCGGGTTATCTCCGAGTATTTCGATCGAACCGATGGGCTTCGCAGTGACGAGTTTAACGGCGGTTTTCAGCCCGCTGGTTGGAAGGGTCTCGATGGTCGGCTCTGGTTTCCGTCGGACAAGGGTTTTGTCTCGGTGGACCCGGAAGCGATCATGGTCAATCCGCTTCCGCCGCTCGTGCATGTGGAGTCCATCTCGGCGGACGGCAAGAGCGTAAAGGTGCTCGATGGCGAACGCATCACACTGAAGCCCGGAACCCACAAGTTTGAGTTTCGCTACGTCGGGCTGAGCTTTATTGCGGCAGAGAAGGTCAATTACCAGTACATGCTGCAAGGTGTCGATGAGACCTGGGTGGACGCCGGACAGCGACGGGTCGCTTTCTACACAAACCTGTCCCCGGGAGACTACGCGTTCCAGGTTCGCGCTTCGAACAGTGACGGCGTATGGAGCAAGACCTCGGCGAGCGCGTCGTTCTACCTGAAGCCGTTCTTTTATCAGACGACGTGGTTCCTGGTCCTCGGCATACTCTTGTCGGTCTCGCTTCCCTTCCTGTTCTATAGAATTCGAGTTAGACACCTAAAACAGCGTCAGATTGAGCTTGAGGATCTAGTTGAGGAGCGAACGAAAGACCTGCGCGAGGAAAAGGAGCGGACGGAATCGGCTCTGAAGGAAACGGAAACCGCGCGCCGCGAGGCGGAGGAACAGAAGGACATTGCGGAGCGCGCCAAGTCGGTGATAGAGGCTCAGGCTGAAAGACTGCGCGACATGGACCGCATCAAGTCGCGTTTCTTCGGCAACATCTCGCATGAGTTCAGAACCCCGCTCACGCTCACGATCGGGCCTCTCGAGAATGCCATCACGGGCATGTACGGTCCGGTCAGCCCAGCGCTCTCGCGCCAGTTGGAGATCATGCTGCGTAACTCCCGACGACTGCTTCGCTTGATCAATCAGCTACTGGACCTCTCGAAACTTGAGTCCGGCAGTCTGACACTTAAGGTCATCGAGGGCAACATCGTCCAGATGCTGGAGGGTGTAGTCATGTCATTCACTGCGTTCGCCGAGAAGGAAGGCATCGATCTGTCACTGGACGCACTCTCGAGCAATATCAACCTCTTCTTTGATCCTGAGAACCTGGAGAAGGTCTTCTTCAACCTCCTCTCCAACGCGATCAAATTCACTCCTGAAGAAGGCCGGATTTCTGTCTCCATTCAGGAAGTTCGTCATGTCATTCGCGGTGCGGAGTATGATGCAGTAGAGATCCGGGTCGCGGACACTGGCCAGGGCATTCCGAAAGAGGAGTTAACTCACATTTTCGATCGCTTCCATCAGGTTGATGGCACGGTCTCCAGAGTCCAGGAGGGAACCGGAATCGGACTGTCTCTGGTGAAGGAGATGGTTGAACTCCACGGTGGGACGATCCGCGTCGAAAGCGAAGTCGGCGCCGGTACCGAGTTCATCGTGGTCTTGCCGAAGGGTACCCAGCACCTCAAGAATTTCGAGATTCTGGATGACGAGGAGGCCACCGACCTCTACGAGATCTCTCGTGGCCCGATGATGGAAATGGCGGTATTCGAGGATCTGGACACGACTTCCGCCGTCACGGACTCGGCCGTACCGGTCGGAGACCGCAAGAACCTGCTCGTGGTGGATGACAGCGCGGACATCCGAAACTACGTCGTGGGATGCCTCGACGCGATCTATAACATCGAGGTCGCGAAGGACGGCGTGGATGGTCTCGAGAAGTTGGAGAAGCGAGTGCCCGATCTCATCATCAGCGACGTCATGATGCCGCGCATGGACGGGTACGAGTTCTGCCGCAAGGTGAAGTCGGACGAGCGGTATAGCCACATTCCTGTGATTTTACTTACATCGAAGGCTTCGCTTGAGGCAAAGATTGAAGGATTGCAGGCCGGCTCGGACGACTACCTTTCCAAACCTTTCAACGCTGAGGAGTTGCGCGTACGCGTGGCGAATCTGGTCAGTATGCGTGAACAGGCAGCTCAGCTGAAAGGTCTCAATGAAGAGCTTGAGGATGCGAACCAGACACTCCGAGAGGCGTCCGAACTGAAGAGCCAGCTGCTCAATATTGCTTCTCACGACATGAAGAATCCGCTCACCGCTATTCGTGAGTTCTCGCGGATTCTAAAGGAAGAGATTGAATCCTCTTCCCACCTTAACGAACTCGTGGACCTCATCTTCTCGTCGTCCGACGAGATGCTGCGTTTGGTGACGCAACTCCTGGACTCCTCGGCTCTCGAGAGCGGCAAGTTCGAGCTCAATATGCGTCCGGTAGATCTTGGAACGCTTGCACAGCTGGTTGTACACAAGAGCCAGAAACAGGCGGAACTAAAGCAGCAGGTGATTCACATTTCCCAGGTGGGAGAAGGCAAGAGCATTGTGATGGCCGATTTTGACCGGTTGCAAGAGGCGCTCGACAACCTGGTTAACAACGCGGTCAAATATTCCGATAAAGGTAGTGAGATCTGGGTCAAGGTCGAGAACGAAACCGACAAGGTGCGCTTCGAGGTAAGTGACAACGGCCCTGGCATCAGCGACGATGAGCTACCGAAGGTGTTCGACAAGTTTCAGAAGCTCTCGAATCAGCCGACCGGTGGCGAATCGTCGACAGGTCTTGGTCTAAGCATCGTGAAACAGATTGTCGAAATGCATAACGGAATGGTATGGGTCGAAAGCGAAGTCGGCGTGGGCAGTGCGTTCGTCGTACAGCTCGACGCGGCTGCCGGTAAGGCCGGCGAGTCGGACTTTCAGGATCGTCCAGCCTTGAGTTCGTCACGGCGCCCAAGCGGAAATGCGGATAGCATAGAGTCCCCATCGTAGTCCACCCGGATGCACGTTCGCCGGTCGCCCGGGCGAAAGTGGATCTGAAAGGGTCGTCGGATTTCCGGCGGCCCTTTCTTCGTTTACAGCGTGGCCTACTCCAGCCGAGACGAAATGTCGCGGACGGCCGCAATGCGGGCAGTGACTTGGGCTGGACTCGACGGCCTTTTGAATCATGAGCCTTGTCAGAGAACGACCCGGCCGTGGCTCGACAGTACAGGAACGTCGCCCACAAAAAAAGCCCGGGACGACTTTGTCCCGGGCGTTTTCTATTAACCGTTTTCCTCGTGCGGCCGCTAGCTCCTGGTGAGCAGCTTGGCGTAGGTGACCGGTGACTGGTTGGTTGACAGATTCGCCTCGGCTGCAGCTGCGTGGCTCGGAGTCAGGTTGAGCCCGCCGAGTACCGCTGCCGCAGAAATGGCAATGACTAATACTGCCCGCTTCATAGTATCTCCTGTTTTGAGATGAGCTGGTTCGTCACCAACAAGCGGACGTGCGAGAGATTCCGAATTGCGACCCTTCGCCGGATGCATCGGATGTCCCCGCCCGCGCAGATAGGGACGTTATGTCAATGGTTGTGCCGCACGAAAGAAGTGCATTGTCCGTGCGTACGCGAGCCATCGGAAGTGATGACCGGGCACAACTCATGGCAAGAGTATCGGCGAATAAAGCGTTTCCTTAAGTGAACGGACACCGGCGGGCAAAAAAAACCCCGGGGAGGATTCCCCGGGGCGGTTGTTCCTGGAATGAAACTTCTGCGCTTATCGGCGACCCTTACCGCGGCCCTTGCCCGGCTTCAGCCTGTCGGATACGCTTGACTCCACATTCGTCAACGAGGTGAAGCCGTCGACAGCAGACCACAGCAACCCGGCCACGTGCACCGAAAGTGAGGTTGTGTTTACCGGCACGGCTGCGATCCCCGGCTGGGCAGCTGCTGTCAGCGCTTCGAGTACCTCCTGCGGGGTCGCTGACGGCTTTGCATCCAGATACAGAGCGGCTGCTCCCGCTACGTGCGGCGCGGCCATTGACGTACCCGTCATCAGAACCGGTGGTGCAAACGGCCGGCGGGATGGGCTGAGTGACTCGATGTCCACACCCGGTGCCAGCAGGTCCACAGTCGGCCCGAAGTTCGAGAACGAGGCAAACGTGTCGTAGCGGTCGTACGCTCCGACGGTGATCGCCTCCGTAACATGTGCCGGCGTGACGGTCGAAGCATCGATGCCCTCATTTCCGGCCGCGATAACGTACACTACACCGGCCGCGATTGAGTTGGCGATCGCTTCGTCCAGTCCGTTGTATTCAGTCGTGCCGATGTCTGCGCCGAAGCTGATGTTTACCACCATCGGCCGCGAGGGCTCGGCAAGCTTCATGGCAGTGATTCGATCCACTGCCTCAATTACGTCAGACAGCTTGGCATTGCCCGCACCATTCAGAACTTTGTAGCTGTGTACCCGGGCACCAGGAGCAACACCAACTACGCCACGCGAGTTGTCCTCGGCAGCGGCCGTCCCGGCAATGTGCGTCCCGTGAGCGGCCGACATCGCATTTCCGGAGCCGGACACAACGACGTCGACGTCACCGGATTCATTGAGGTCCGTCCACTCGATGCCTCCGTCCAGGACGAAGATGTCAGCGTCCACGGATGCCGACGAGCCAATGCCCGCGCCCACTCGCTCGACGCCCCACGGAAGATACTGCCGAGCACCAGGCTTGAGGTTCGAACGCTTCGGCTGTGCGTTGTTGACCTTTATATCCGGTTCGATCCATGAGATATCACCGTCATTCTCGACGATAGAGAGGAAGTCCTCAATCGACATCAGTGAATCCTGGATATGGACAGCAAAGCCATCGATGGCATTTCGGTATCGGCGTTTGATGACCACGCCATCGTATGACTCATAGCGCTCCAAAACTTTGTAGCGCTCAAGGACCTTGCTCATGCCAAGGACGAAATCGTCACTCGCGGCAAGGCTCTCATAGCGCTCAAGGACCTTGGTTCGAGAGAGAAACTTCGCTCTCAAGAGATGGCTGTGCCGGAGCTTGGTGAACGAAGACTCTGCTTCGGAGTCCTGGATGCCGGCTGTAGTGTCGGTGTCACTCAGGACTGAATCGCTGCACCCTGTAAGAAAGGCCACCGCGAGAACGAGGGACAGTAGGGACCGGGTTGTGAGAACTGCTTTTTTCATGATCTGCGCGCTCCTTTTTGTAAAGGACCCCTGCCCGCGCAGATAGGGAATTAACTCAAGGATGCCACCCCTTTGGGCGTGCGCGAACCGGCTCGTGGTGAGCCGACCGGGCATCCTGCAAAATGTCAAGGACGGATTGAAATCCAGTTTTTAGGTATGCAATGCAAAAAGAACATTATCGAGTCAGATGGTGAAGTGACCCCGCTCGGCCCCTGCGGGGCCAAGCGGTGATCATTTCGCAACCTAATACGTCCACTCGATGTGCAGTAGCGGAGCGCCGTTGGAGTCGCCGTTGTAGGACTCTGCGGTGCGTTCGCCCGATCCGCTGACGAGGATGGCCATCGCGTTGCCAGAGTTCCAGTCGCCGCGGCTGACAATCTCCTGTATCACGGAGGAGAGGTCCGGTGTGCGCTGGTCGGCGCCGGCCTGGCCCCTCGAGGTCCACGGTGCCGGCTGCCAGCCGGTGCTCGCGCTCGTCGTCG
>JAHHLP010000078.1 GCA_018679295.1 Rhodothermia bacterium | reverse complement strand
CCTCGCTGGCATCCGGGCGGTCATAGTATTCGCGACTATGAAGGATGCCGGCGAGAAGCAGGGCCGTATCGATGGTAGAGAGTTCATTCGTTCCAGCGCGCCGGCCGGTACTCATGTTGAGGAAGTGATAGAAGAACCCCTTGTAGCCCGTTGCATCAGCAGCAGTGCTCTGGGGTGCATTCCAGAAGAACCGCAACGTATTGAGCGTCCGCTCGACAGCCTGCTCGCGCGTGATCCATCCTCGATCTGCGCCGACGGTGTACGCCGAGAGGCCAAACCCTACGGCAGCAATACTGGACACGGAGGAGGTGGCGCGACTTCGGTCTTTGACGAGGCCATTCTGGGGGTTCGCCTCAATCCAGAAGTAGTCAAACGCCAGCCTTTGATATTCGTCGATGAAAGCAATATCGTCGTTCCTGATCACGGAGATGCGATCAAACCACATCGTCTTTGGGATGTCGTTCGGGCCGCCATGAATAAACACTGGCAGCCAGACTTGCGTCGCATTCCAGGTAGGGTCGGAGAGTGCGTCCCGTAGAGGAAGCGCGACGCGCTGCCACGTCTCCGGATCGCTGTCCAGCGCGAACTCGTCCCACAAGAGAACAAGGTGATAGACATCTCCATTCCCCGGGGGCGATAGAGGCTCCGGGGCACTCGTCACCTCGATGCGCCATGTTGTGACCGTTCGTGCGGCGCCCTCGGTTTCGGCCATTCGAACATCAATGAACTCACCAACGCTGCTTAGCGTCCGATCCCTGTCCAGATCGCGGAAACTGAACTCTAACTGGAGTTGACTGGCGGTTGCCTCAACCTTGAAATGGGCGGGCGTGGACGGAGCACCGATTGCAGCGATGGATGTGTCTAGTGGTACGTCCGAGAACGTAATTCGCAAGTCGTCCGGGTAACCCGGACGACGTTGATCGGTGGGCAGTGCATCCCGATAAATCGGAGTAAGGACTATCGTTGTACTACTGGTATCCGAGAAGCCCGTATCCCTGAAATTCACGCGTACATTCTCCGGCTTGCTGAGAGTGAGCAGGGGAGAAGGCGTCCCGCCGATATCTCGAAGAGCGACCCTCGGGAGTTCGGTCCCGCTGATGCTGTCGGGGCCATTGATAAACACGATCAATGTATCGAAGCCGGTCAAGTCGTATCGCTCGTTGTCCTCCGGTTCGACATTCATCTCCCAGTAGCCACCGCGAACGTGCTGCCAATTTAGAAGCCCGCTAGAGGCGCCACTATAGGCCCGGTTAAGTTCGACAGGCATCTTGTCTTGGCTGGGGCCAAGAAGCATGAGGAGGTCGCCATCCCTCGCGAAACCGTACGAGGCCTCACGGTAGTCCGCTCCGACCAGGTCGTCCTCGTCAAACATGACGATTTCAGCCGGCTGCGCCAAGCCAGTGATTGCGAGCGCTAGCGACAGCAGCGCGGAAAGGCCGACGAGCTTCCTGAGTCGGCTCGTTCCAAGCGCGACGATAAGGTAATTTCGAATCAAAGGGGAAGGTCAGAAGTCTACGGAAACGGTAAATCGTTGAATGTCGCCGATAATTCCGTAGTCGTTCCAGGCATAGTCGAAGTGGACCCCAAAACCGCCGAGTTCGCGCTCGAGTCCCGCACCAAGAGTGAGGCCCGCTTCGGTGTCATCAAGGAATAGATTCTGATATCCGCCACGCAGCGAAATCGTTCGCATAAAGGTCCACTCAGCCCCCAGGCTGATGCTCTCCTTGTTGTCGCTTGGATGATAGGCATCGGCAACCAGCTTGACGGAGTTGTTTCGGTCGAGTGAGAGGGGAAGGCCGAGTCCGACGCGAAAAAAGATTGGAAGGGGATAATCTTCGGTTTCGAGGGCGGCCGGTAGGGCGCTGTTGTCGCCAAACTCAAGCGGATCAGCATCAAAGCGGATTCGTAGATCGCGTCCGTCAAATTGGCCCCGAGTACCGAAGTTTGAAAGGCTTGCTCCGATGTAGGCTTGGAAGGGAAGATGGTATAGTACACCTACGTCGATTGCGAATGCGCTGAGGGCGGAGTTCCAGATCTGTTCCCTAACGTACTTCACCTGTACGCCTCCCGAGAATCGGTCGGTTATTCTCCTACCGAATCCGACACCTACGGCGAGGTCGGTCACGGAGAACTGCTCTCCTGTTCCGAGCGGCTGATCGACCGTGCGAACCGGCATGTCACCGGAGTCGAGAGAGGTGACCGTCAACAGTAGCGTATTGGCGTACCCGAGCTTGAGCGCAACGAGTGTGTAGTTGTAGGTGATGTCGGCCAGCCACAAGCTGTGAGTGAACTGGGCGCCAGATCTTTCGAGGTGTCCGAGTGCTCCGGGATTAAAGTATGCGGACATTGGTTCTGAAAAGCTCGCGACGCCCGCATTACCCATCCCAGCAACTCGCGCGCTGGGCTCGATGAGGAGAAATTGACCGATCGTGGTGCCCGATTTGCTTTGCGCCTCTGCCTCGATTGCCGAGGATCCCGCAAGGAGCGCGATCAAAGCCGCGCTCGCGACGCATCGCGAGATACGTCTTATGGCAGTTTGTTTCGACTTGAGTAATCGCCGATCCATCGCTTCTCTTACTTGATGATCGCGAACTTTCCGACGTGCTCGCCGAGGTCGCCTGCGTCAACATGAAACAGGTACAATCCGGGCGCAATCTCAAGGTTGTCCTTCGACCTCAGGTCCCACGGAACCATGCCTGTTGTGGTACCGTCGTGACGCAACTCCTGGACAAGTTCGCCGCGTAGCGAGAATATCTTGATCGTAGCGTCGGAGGGTATTCCCCGGAACTCGATTCTTCGCACTCCTCGACCAGAGACCGCAAATCGCTCTGGCTCGAACGCCGCTGAAGCGACGTATGGGTTCGGAACTACGTAGGGTTCGAAAGACGAGAACTGTTGCCGTGCCAAATCATCGTCCACGCGTTGGCCCGCGGTTGAAAACCTGAACAGGTCCTCCGTGCCAAAAGGAACGTTGAGGACAAGGCGATAGACGTCTCCTTCACCAGGAGGAACAACGGTAGAAGGTGACCTGTCTTCGTCGATTGTAAACCGCCATGTTGGGCGCAAGCGGGTCGAGCCTTCCGCCTCGGGAAGAAGCACTTCGATAAACTCCTCGGACGCGCTCAGCGTACGATCGTCGTTGACGTCGCGGAAGCGAAAATCGAGCTGAGTCCCCGACTCCGTTTCAATCCTGAAGTTAGAGGGTAGGGCCGGAGCACCGATCGCCGCCCTCGAGGTATCAAGCGGCGCGTCTGCAAACGTGATCGTGATATCCTCGGGAAACCCCGGCCTCTTCAGGTTGATTGGCAGGCTCTCGGAATACCTCACCGCGAACACAGCGTCCGTCGGTCCTGACACGAAGCCGGTATTCGTTGTGTCGACCTCCACGGTCTCCGGGGTTCCGATTATCGGAAGCAAGCCGCTCCCAACGGGACCAATGCCTTTGCCGGCAAGGTCGCGACCGAGATCGAAAATCTCCTGTCCTTCGGTCACGTCAATAAGTCGATACGTCCTCGCACGGATGCTGTCCGTGCTCCCCTGAAAGTCGATCTCGAAGGTGTGACC
>JAHHLP010000575.1 GCA_018679295.1 Rhodothermia bacterium | reverse complement strand
CCTCGGAAGGGTCGTGGAAGGAGAGAGACTGCTGTCGACATCCACGCGCCCGCGGCCGGGATCTCCAGTTTATGTATTTCCGAACGATCGTCTCAGACGGTTTCTCGGTACCGGTGGGGATTTCCTGATCGGCCACCTCGTTGGGAACAAGGATCTCCTGGTTGCTGCAGACAGCGACAACAAGAACTTCCTTCCCCGAAACGTGGGTGTCTTCGGTACCGTCGGATCAGGTAAATCCAACACGGCTCAGGTCCTGATGGAAGAGGCCATCCAGGCAGGTTGGGCGGTGGTGGTGGTCGACGTTGAAGGCGAATACGTGCGGATGAATGAGCCGTCGACCGACGAGAAACTGATGTCGATCCTTGCGGAGGATTATGGGATCAAGGGAAAGGGTATCCCCGATTTCCACGTGTATCACCCGACCTCGGGCACGTCGGCCGCTTCTGATCCCATTCCGTTCAAGGTACCGTTGTCTGCGCTCGACCCTGAGATTGTCGTTGACATCCTCGAGTTCTCCGAGGCAGAAATGCGCGTGTACGGAATGGCTGCCCGTCAGGCCGCGCTTTACGCGCCGGAAGAAGCCACCCATGACGAATTCGTGAGACCCTACGATCTGCAGAATTTGATCGACGGCCTCATGGAGACGAAGGGACTGAGTGGCAACGCCGTACGATTACTACCCCTCTCTAATTCGGACGATGTTTTGACGGCCGGTGTGGTCCGGTCCAAACTGCAGCATCTCGGCAATTCGAATATCCTCGACTGGAACAAGACCAAGGACGTACCAGAGCTACCGATATCGGAATTGCTGATTGGCGGAAGACTAAGCGTCCTGGACGTATCCGAGACCGATGACCGAAGCCGCAACCTGGCGATCGCCTACGTCTTGCAGCGGCTGTTCCAGAGAGTCATAGACATCCCGCGAGGGCAGCCGATGGAGAACGGGTTGCCGCGCCCGCCAGTACTCGTGGTGATCGAAGAGGTCCATACGTTCGTGTCCCGGGCAGCTGCGTCAAAGATGAAGGCGTTGCTGGATAATCTTCAGGTAATCAGCCGTCGCGGCCGAAAGCGATGGATGGCACTCGCTCTGATTTCGCAGCAGCCGAATCACGTACCCGACGAGATGTTCGAGTTAGCTAACACACGGTTCATCCATCAGATCAAGTCAATGACGAACCTGCAGCCCGTGAAGGAAACGACGGGTGCAGTCGACGAGAACCTTTGGATGAGCGTCCCGGCAATCGAGCCAGGACGTTGCCTGCTGGCCGGCGCGGCTTTCAAGACGCCGCTGTTCATGGATGTCCGGCCAGCGAGGTCGCGGCGAATGTTGGTCCACTAGAGCACCCTTGGTCGCTAACCCGCGGCGAGGGCTCCTTTGAACTCGTGCTCGCGTCAGTCCCATCAACGGAGCCCCAGTAGTCCGTTATCTGGTCGCGTCGGACAAGGCCGCGTAGCACATTGCAGGCACATGTCCCGAACGTAAGTAAGTGGATGCGTAGATTTGCCCGACGCGAACAGCGTGTCCGACTAGACTAACGTGTCCGACTACTCGCCTTCATTCGACTGCACGACTCTGTTTTTGCTCATCAGCGCCTATGTCTCCCGAAACCACTGCACGCCTCCTCATACGGTGCCACGACCGTCCCGGCATTGTCGCGGCGGTCTCAGGCTTCCTGTACAACCACGGTGCCAACATCACGCAGCTCGACCAGCACTCAACGGACCCTGAGGGCGGCACGTTTTTTATGCGGCTGGAGTTTCAGACGCCACACCTTGATCTCTCGAGGTCGGTTCTCGAGCGTGCCTTTGGGGAAGCCGTAGCTGCCCGCTACGAAATGGACTGGAGCATCAGCTACGCTGCGCAGAAGAAAAAGGCCGCCCTAATGGTTTCCAAGCATCCTCATGCCCTAATGGAGCTTCTCTGGAGATGGACACGGGGAGAGTTGGCCGCAGACATCACAATGGTGATCAGTAATCACCCTGACCTCCAGGAGTCGGTGGAAGCGTTCGGTGTACCCTATCACCACATCCCGGTATCGGCCGACCGCAAGCCGGAGGCGGAGCGACGAGCGCTGGACCTGCTCTCAGGAGAAGCGGACGTCGTAGTTCTGGCCCGCTATATGCAAATTCTCTCACCTGGATTTGTCGCCACATTTCCCAATCGAATCATCAACATTCACCACTCGTTTCTGCCAGCCTTTGCCGGAGCAGACCCGTACCGGCAGGCATACGAACGTGGTGTGAAACGCATCGGAGCAACTGCCCACTACGTGACGGCAGACCTCGACATGGGTCCGATCATTGAGCAAGACGTGCTCGCTGTCGATCACCGGCATGACGTTGAAGAGCTAAAGGAACTTGGCCGGGACATCGAGCGAACAGTGCTTGCGCGCGCCGTGAAGTGGCACCTCGAAGATCGAATCATCGTCCACGATAAGCGGACCGTCACCTTTCGAAAATGACCCTTCTTGAAAATGACGCTGCCGCCCAATGGCGACCGTATCTCTTGACTATCCTGACAACCAACTTAGAGGTTCAATCGTCACCGTCGTGCCGGCCACAGGGTCGACCATGTCCTCCGGCAGATGAATAATGCAGTTGGCATGCACGAGCGCGGAGTAGACGGCAGAGCTTTGTGATCCAGATGGTCTGACACTCGTGCCTTCATTCGTTTGTGTGAAAACACCGCGTGCGAAATAGTGCAGCCCCTCGACCTTCTTCATGGACGTCTCTAATACGGCACGCCGTTTCTCGCAGCCAGCGTCTCTCCGGCCTAGCATTGCGCTGAGTGCCGGCCGTACGAATCGATCAAAGCAGATCGATGAAGAAACGGGGTTTCCCGGAAGTCCAAAAACGAGAGTGCCATCCCGCTCGCCGAACAGCAAGGGCTTGCCGGGCCGCTGTCGCACTTTCCAGAATTTGAGATCAACGCCCAGTTCGCGAAGCGCATCCTGAACGAGATCATAGGCTCCTACCGAAACGCCGCCGGAGAGCACGACCACATCCGCGGCAAGAGCCTTTTCGATCTTTTGCTGAAGTGCTTGCATGTCGTCGCCCACCGTCGAGGACTGAACAACCTCGCCGCCGGCTGCCATTGTTTGGGCAGCCAGAGCCGGTCCGTTCGAGTTTCTCACCTGACCTGGGCGCGGCTGGGTTCTGTGATCGACGATTTCAGAACCCGTTGCAAGGATGGATACCCGAGGTCGACGGCGAACCGGGACCAATTTCAATCCCAACGAAGCAAGCATCCCAACAACCGGCGGACTGACAACCGACCCTGGCGGGATAACCTCGTCTCCCGCTTCAACATCATCACCCTTCCGGCGAACCGAGTAGTGCAGCGGAGGTGTCCGCAAGACTCGAGTCGCATTCTGACTGATAGCTTGTGTCCACTCGACCGGTACGATGCAATCGGCTCCAGGCGGAATCGGCGCGCCAGTCATGATTCGGAAACACTCGCCGCCCTGAAGGCCGTTCTCGGGCCAGGCGCCGGCCGCAATTTCGCCAACCACTCGAAGTTGCTTTGGCACCGTCGTAACGTCGTCGCGGCGCACGGCGTAGCCATCCATGGCCGAATTATCGAAAGGAGGGATAGGGTCCGTGGCAACAACTGCATCGGCTATAACACGGCCCAGTGCGTTCTGAATTTCCACGCTCTCCGTCGCGCTCAAGTTGCAGGCCGCGGAAACGATCTCTAAAGCCTCGCCGACGGCGATGAACTCCTTCATTGTTGTATCATTTCGATATGCTGGTCATGATCGGCTCAGTGGCGAAGTGTTGACACCTGCAGAAAGCGTGAAGAGGTGGGGCCGCGATGCTCAGACAGGATATCAAGTTAGGACGTCTATTGTAGAATTCCACGGGATTGCGACCGATGACCGACATCTGGATCGTCGGACCTGTAACGCTTGACAGGATTCGAGACGTAAATGGAGAGTGGAGGGGACCGGGTGGCGTTGCCTATTATGGGTCGCTGGCCGCGTCGCGAATGGGATGCAGCGTCGGCGTCTCTACAGTTCTCGCAAGGAGTCACGAAGACCTTCTCCTTGCGGAACTGCGTGAGGCAGGTATTGATGTGCAATTCTCGTGGTCAGAGTCGACCACCACATTCGTCAACAGTTACCTCGAAGGCTTAGACGATCGACGTCAGGAGCTGATTGCCAAGGCACGCCCGATTCTGCCGCGTGACTTGAGTACGAGCGGCACTCGCCTGTGGTACTTCGGCCCATTATCGAGGTCAGACATCGCCACCGATTCCTTCGAGGCCGCGCGCAAGCGGGGTGGCCAGCTTGCTTTGGACGCTCAGGGACTTCTGCGACGCGTGGACGGACAGCGGGTGGTCCAAGCCCCCAATGCAAGGCTCAATGCCATCCTGTCTGATGTCGATTTCCTTAAGCTAACCGAAACTGAACTCCACGCTGCGACCGGAAATTCGGTTGCGCAAGAGGCTATGACCGAATTGTCTCACAACGGGCCACAAGAGATTGTCGTGACGATGGGTTCGGCGGGTTCGCTCGTCATGGTAGACGGACGCTTCCTGCGGATTCCGTCTTACTACGTTGGTCCGCTGCTCGATACCACCGGATGCGGTGACACGTACTTCGCGACCTATCTGTCAGCACGGCTTCAGAACGAAGATCCAGAATGGGCGGGACGCTTGGCTGCGGTCGCAGCTGCGCTGAAAGCAACGCGACGAGGTGGTCCCACGGCTACACGAAGTCAAATCGAGCGTCTGGCAAAGCGGTCGTGAAACATGGATCGGCGGACGGGATAGTTGTCGCTTTGACCTAAATTAGAGAGGGATGGTAACCAAATATCAAAATTGGTAGCCAAAGAGAAGCCTCTATGGCGAATTCGGTGCAGGTGACGCGTACGCGCGAGATTGAGGAGCTATCGAACCTCTATCTGGTCCACCCGGTTAGCAAGGCGTTCGTTCGCGTCTTCGCCCGGATTGGCGTACATCCAAATGCCGTATCCGTATTTGGAATGATCTTCGGTGCACTTGCCGCCGTCGCGTATTTCAACTACCGCGAATGGGAGTTTGCGGTCGCCGGGTTCTTTTTCATGTTTCTTTGGCACGTCATGGATGGTGCCGACGGCCAGTTGGCGCGACTAACCGGAAAGACAAGTGAGATAGGGAAAGTACTCGACGGGCTTTGCGATCACCTTTCATTTTCGTTGGTGTATGTAGCCATAGCAACCGCGTTGACGATTGACCGCGGAGCCTGGGTGTGGATACCTGCCTTCGCCGCGGGCTTCAGCCATATCGCGCAGTCGAGCGCGTACGAGTTTCAGCGCCAGAACTACGACTATTGGGTCCACGGGAAAGAATCTGCCCGCGTTGTTGCATCGCACGAGATACGAGAAATGCTCCGCGGCCGCACCGGGATCTCAGCGATTTTTGCCCGCGTTCAGCTTCTCTACGTGATCATTCAGGAAACGGTGGCTGCCTACGACGGCAAGTTGATGGCGCGCCTTGAAGAACTCAAACGAAAGGAAGGATCACAGTTCGCTCGAGTGCGGGATCTATATCGGTCGGTCAATATGCCGGCCGTTAGGAGATGGTCGATTCTGAGCTCCAACTACCGAACGCTGGCGATCTTCGTTTCGGTGGTCATTGGTTTCCCGCTGCTCTATTTCGTGATCGAGATCGTCGCTCTCAACATAGTTCTCATCCTACTGCTCAGGATGCAGAAGAGAACATACGCAACGCTTCGAAGACGCCTCGATGGAGGCAAGGTAGAGACCACCGCGGAGCCGTCGCACCAGGCACTTGGAGCGTGAGGCTACCACGTCATTTCTGGTAATACGTCCGCCTGGAGTCGAAACATCTCGTTGATCATCTCCACCGACTGTTGGTAGGAATCCACGCTCGGGTCGAGAAGCGTTGCCTGCAAGAGGGGCTCGCGGCTGCCAGAGGAGAAAGCCTCGACAAGAAGCTTATTGATGCTGACCTGCGTTCGCAGCAGCGCAAGCACGCCTTCGGGGAGAAGAGTCATGGCTATCGGGTGGACTCCGCTGCCGTCGCTTTCCGCAGGAACCTCGACAATCGCATCTTCCGGAAGACCAGGCACAAGGCCACCGTCGTTCAGCACGTTTACCGCGTCAAGGAAATGGCTGACGTCGCAAGACAGGCTCTCGATAATCGGGACGGCAAGTTCGCCGGAGAATACCAACTGGTCCGGGGTTGCCTGACGCCCCTTTGAGATCGTCCGGAGGTCGTCTTCCGGGAAGAGGGGCGTGGCTGTGGGTTCAGCTTCCAGGTTGTAGATCCATGTCGGGATTCTCCCCGACTGCCACGGATCGCCGTCGCGTCGATCATGAAAGAACTGCAACTTGTCGCTCGCCAAGAACTCACTGGCAAACGAAAGGTATTCGCCGATATGATTTGCACCCGGAGATGGATAGAGACCATACGTCCTGAAAAGTATTCGGCTCAGGGCGATCTCGTCCCATTCTGCCAACCAATGCGCGTTCCTTTCCGCCTCTCGCAATCGAGGGTATAGGTCATCACCCGTCTTGCGATTACGTATGGTCTCAAACCACGTAAAGTGATTGATACCGCTGGCCCGTGCGTCCAGATCTTCGGTATCCATGCTAAGGAAGCGGGCAATCTGCTTCTTGCCCTGATAGACCCCGTGGCAGAGACCTATCGTCCTAATTGGGGAAAGTGCGGCCAAGGCCTGGCAGAGTTTGGTAAGCGGATTCGTAAAGTTCAGCAGGATCGCAGTCGGGCAGGCCCGTTCCATGGCTGAAGCGATATCAAGCATGGGCCCGATGTTACGCAGTGCATGAAAAAGCCCCCCGGGTCCACCGTTCTCACCATAGATCTGCCTGAATCCGTACTTGCGCGGGATGTGGAAGTCTTGCGACCAATAGAAGTAGCGGTTAGCCTCGATCGCAGAAACCACGAAGTGCGCAGCCTGCAGCGCCTTATCGAGCTCAGAGGTTGCTCGAAAACGAATGCCGGACTCCGTCCGTGCCACCGCCTGTTCGGCGAACGTAATTGCGGCCGGGAGGCTCGACTCGTCGCGGTCCATCAGCACCACCTCGCAATCGCGTCCCCGGATCGGTTGGCTGAGCAAGATGTCGGAGATCATCGCTGGCCCAAACTCACGACTGCCTGCGCCGACCACCACGATTTTTAGCGACTCAGTTTCCGTCATTCATTGACCTGATGTTTTGCCGCTTTGAGTGTCGCCGCACCGCTACCAAGTGCCGTCAAGAGGAAGATGACCCCGACGGCCTGCTTGCCCGTCGATACGTATCCCAAGCCGAGTATACTTGAATAAATGAACAGAACGCCAAAAAACCAGCCAACCCACTTACGGGTCGCCCCGGTGTCGGCGACGACTGCCGGTGCTCGTGCCGCCGAGGGACCCCACCAGCCTCCTGGTCGAACCTTTTCGTAGAAGGCGTCGAGGGTGTCCGCGTCAGTCGGTCGGGAGTAGAGGGCGACCACGACTGAGATCAGGCCGCAGATGGTAAGAATGAACACGGCGCGCACAAGATTGAACTCATCGCCATAGAAGGCCAGGACCGTACCGCCCAGGGATTCCGAGATGATCCCGGCGGAAATCAGCCACTTCAACCATACGCCGCCGTTCGCAATTACGAAGCACGACACGAGAGCCCAGATCTCTGCCCAGGCATTCAGACGCCACCAATACCATCTCAACAGCCACACGACGGCGAGTCCAGCCGTGATCTCGATAATGTAGATCCATGCCCGCTCGATCGAATCCATCTGCCAAGCAGTAAGGGCGGCAAGAAGGACGAGAAAAAGTATGGCCACGCGTGAGGCAACGACGTAGTGCCTCTCCCCGCCGTCCGCCTTAATGAATCGCCGATAGACATCGGTCACCAGGTAGGAGGCACCCCAGCAAAGGTGCGTGTCCATCGTGCTCATGAAGGCGGCGAGAAAGGCCGCGACCAGGAGTCCGCGAAGGCCGACCGGCATCAGCTCCGCGATCATCATTGGATAGGCCAGTTCCGGGTCGGCGGCGAGAGCGGGAGCAGCCGATGCGATCGGGAAGATGACCAACGACCCGAGTCCGACAATGACCCACGGCCATGTCATCAGAACCGTGCCGGCAAAACTGAACCATAGCGCAGCAAGGAGAGATTGCCGTTCATCCTTGGTGGCAAACAGTCGCTGGGCGATGTAACCGTCGTGACCGCTGCGAGTCCACAACACGAGCATCAGGCACAGATACGACGCCATTTCCAAACCGCTAATGTGTCGCGGATTGGGGAGCACGTCCAGCTGTCTTGGTTCAAATGCCTCTGTCGCCCGAATGGCCTCCACCATTCCAGTCGGGCCGTCAAGTTTCCACAGCACAATGCCGGCGAGAATCAGAGATCCGATCATGCCGGCCACGAACTGGAACAAGTCGGTCACGATAACTCCCCACAGTCCGGCGGCAACCGTATAAACGAGCGCGAGCGACACACATACGATGAGTGTAAACTCGGGCCCCCAACCGAGCAGGACCTTCGAGAACTTGACCATGGCCAGCATCACCCAGCCCATAACCACGCAGTTTCGAATCACTCCGTGATATACCGCAGCAAAGCCGCGCAACGCAGACGCCGGCTTACCCGAGTAGCGAAGCTCGATGAACTCTGCATCGGTGATGATGCCCGCCCGGCGCCAGAGTTTGGCATAGAAGAAGACAAGCAACAGAATCCCGGCCGACTCATACCACCATAGCCAGTTGCCGAAGATCCCCTGCTGCCGCACGAGAGATGCAGTTGCCAGCGGGGCGTCGGAGGCAAACCACGTGGCTGCTATCGAGGTGCCCGCCAGCCACCACGGCAAGGTCCTGCCGGCGACAAAGAACTCCTCGACGCTGCTGCCGGCCCTCCGCGTAAACCACATTCCGATCGTCACGGTTGCAGATATATAGACCGCAACGACTATCCAGTCTATGGTGTGCAGTTGCATGCCGGAAGACTTGTCGCGAATGTCACGAGAGGGTTGAAATATATCCGGCCGTGAGGGAAACGACCACTGTCGAAAACCATTGCTTTCCCGACAGGATCATTTCGCAATTATCGTATCATCTATGAAATCCCAAACAGCGCCGTTTTGCACCGGAGTGCCATCGTGTCCACAAAGCGATTTGGGCCATACGCATTTGAGGTCGAGCGGGAGGAAAAGCTTCTCTTTCCGCAAGACGGTTTTTCGAAGGGCGACCTGATGGCCTACTATTCTGCGGTCGCTCCATACATGGTGCCGCACCTACAGGGTCGCCCCCTTACGCTGCAGCGCTTTCCGGACGGCATATCAGAGGACGGGTTCTTCCAACAACAAGCTTCGGACTATTTCCCGGACTGGCTAGAGCGCGCCACTGTTGAGAAGAAGAAGGGCCAGGTAACACACGTCGTCGTGCTGAACGAGGCGACACTGGTCTATCTTGCGAGCCAAGCCTGCATTTGTCTGCACGCATGGCTTAGTCGTATTGACAGACCCCGCGAGCCGGACCGGATGGTGTTTGATCTCGACCCGCCAGGGGATTCATTCGATTGCGTGATAGCCGGGGCGGTCCTCATCAGGGAGACGTTGGCTGATCTTGGCATGGTGAGCTTTGTGATGAGCACAGGTTCACGTGGCGTACACGTCGTAGTGCCTATCACACGCGCTGAGAGCTTTGATGAGACGCGGGAATTCGCAAAAGCCGTAGCGTACAGGGCGGCACGAGAGCGGCCAAAGGAAGTCACCGTTGAGCAGCGAAAAGCGAAGCGCCGAGGCAGATTGTATCTCGATGTGATGCGAAACGCCTACGGTCAAACCGGCGTGGCGCCCTATTCCGTTCGGGCGATGCGGGGAGCGCCGGTCGCCACCCCGCTGACTTGGGACGAGCTTGAAGGCGGCAAGATGAAGCCAGCTGATTTCACACTGGAGAATGTTCCGGCTCGACTCGAGGGGCAGGGAGACGTATGG
>JAHHLP010000484.1 GCA_018679295.1 Rhodothermia bacterium | reverse complement strand
CTCTACGCCGGTATATCGTCTTACTCACCCGAGCAGACGCAGCAGGCTACCGACATCCTAAAATCGCTCGGAACGCCGTGTCTGATTCATCAGCCGAACTACAATATGTTCGATCGATGGATCGAGGACGGACTTCAGGACGTGCTGGCCAAAGAGGGCATCGGCTGCATCTGCTTCTCCCCGCTCGCCCAGGGGTTGCTGACCGACAAGTATCTGGACGGCATACCTTCGGATTCTCGAGCCGCCAAGGCGCACGGATTCCTGCGTCAGGAGGATGTAACACACGAACGAATCAGGATGGTCGCGCGGCTGCAAGAGATCGCCGGCGGACGCGGCCAGAAGTTGGCGCAGATGGCGATATCGTGGGTGCTGCGTGACGATATAGTGACCTCGGCACTCATCGGAGCCAGTCGCGTCGATCACATTGTGGATGCAGTAGAAGCTGCCCGAAACATCCAATTCTCGGACGAGGAAATCAGCAGAATCGACGCGGTCCTGTCGCAACACTGAGCCCTGGAGGGAGAAATTGTCGGCTTGCGTGTCCTAATATCAAAAGAGGATCGCAAGATGAAGCGCAAGGTGCCACCCGCAGCAATAATCACGGCAGCCGCAATCGTCGGCCTCGTCGGGGGCTACCGACTGGCCCAGCAGCCGGAGTCAAACAGTCCCGAGCGTGCCATCGAGGAGCTTGAAAACGCTCATCGTCAGATCACCAGGCTCCACCATGAGCTCGACCAAGAGGCAGAAATGCTCCTTGCAATGCGCGCCAGCTCGGACAGCCTGCTTCGCTCGCGGTGGACCCACCGGGCCCGCAACCGCCACACCCGCCATAGCATTGTCCAACGACGGGAATCGGCGGTCAACTTGAGACTACGCGCCGTGCCAGCCACCGAAAGAACTTCAGGGAGTGAAGCGAACCCGCACGCCACCTATCTCCTCCGCGCCGATGACCGTCTGATCGCCCGGCTCGTCCTGGAGAGGCAACACAACGATCGGCTCCACAAGCGCTACGAAGGTTTGCTGCAAGCATATCGCCAGCAGCAAGAATTGATGCAGGAACACGTCTCGCTCTCACGACAGGTAGCACGCAGGAACCGACGGCGCGCCATTGTCACGACCGCCGCAGTCGCGACGGCCGCAACCCTGCTCATCACGCGAAGATGAATGGAAGGGCGGGAGCTCTGTGTGCCGATGTCCCTACCGCGAACTGCCGTCGATATGCGGTTGGGATGGAATCCGTAATATCTTACGGCCGCAGGGCACTACCGAAATGACCTGCCGAAGTCAGTTGCCGCTCGGCTCCGCAGGCGGCGAGTCGCCATTGCCGGCCGACCACGCAACAAGCCACGACCCGCTCCACCGCGTGACGAAAAACAAAGAGAGATATTTCGACCGCGAACTAAGCTGGCTCGCATTCAATGAGAGAGTGCTGCAGGAAGCTGAAAGCGAGCAAACCCCTCTTCTCGAGCGTCTGAAGTTTCTGGCGATCTTCTCTTCAAATCTCGACGAGTTCTTTCGCGTTCGGGTGGCCTCCATCCGAAGCCTCTTGCGCCTCAAGGAAAAGAAGCTGAAGAAACTCGACTACAACCCACAACGCCTGCTTCTGCAAATCCATCAGGTGGTGGACCGACAACAACGCCGTTTTGGTGAACTCTTCCGTACGTCGATCCTTCCGGAACTTAGAGCGAATGGAATCTTCCTTCACGTCACGGGGTCCACGCCCGACGACGCCGACTACTTCCTGCGAACCTACTTCGCGAATGAAGTGGCGCAACACATCAATCCCGTCCTCCTCGAAGCCACCAGGGAGCCGCCATTCCTGAAGAACGGTGGCCTCTATCTCGTCGTGCCTCTTTGGCCGAAAGAGGAACTTGATCCGATAATCGCAACCGATCCGGTCCACGGCCTCGTCGAAATACCGGCGGAGCACACGGGTCGGTTTGTGCAGGTGGCGCGAGAACCGGGCGTGCGCCACGTCATGTTCGTCGACGATGTTCTCCGCTACAATCTGTCCGACATCTTCCCGTTTCACGACGTCGGTGAAGCGTACGAGATCAAACTCACGCGGGACGCCGAGCTATACATCGACGACGAGTTCTCCGTCAACCTGGTCGAGGCGATACGCAAAAGCCTCAAGAAGCGGGACACGGGTTTGCCGACGCGTCTGCTCTTCGACCAGCGCATCCCATACCCCGTCGTGACCTCTATCAAGGATCGGCTAAGCCTGAATCCCGAGGATCTTGTGGTCGGGGGCTTCTATCACAACTTCAGTGATTTCTTTCACTTTCCTGA
>JAHHLP010000096.1 GCA_018679295.1 Rhodothermia bacterium | reverse complement strand
ATCGAGGTCCTTGACACGATCAGCGCATGTCTTGCGGATCTCCTCCAACGTAAGGCCCGAAAGGCGCTCGTTGAGCATTGCCACAATGATATCCAGTTCGTGGCGGGGCACGTCGCTCTCGATCTGCAAGACAATGGTCCGGATCAACCCACCCCTCACGCTGATCACGAACATCGCACGCGACGAAGACAAGGGCACCACCTCAAGTCGTTCGAGTACCCCTGCGGACAGACGCGGGCTCAGTACCAAACCCAAGAGGTTGGAGAGGCGGCCCAGCATTTTGGAACTCTCTTTCAGGAGCTTCTCGGTGTCTCCCATCAGGGACTCGAGCTCGCGCTTGATCGCCTTCTTTTCAGAATTTGAGAGCTCCGGCGATTCCATTAGCTCGTCAACGAAAGTGCGATATCCGAGCTCCGTCGGAACGCGTCCGGCCGATGTATACGGATGATCCAAATAGCCCAGCTCTTCCAGGTCGCTCATCGTGTTTCTCACGGATGCCGGGCTCAGACCGATCGGGAAGTTTCGCGACACGAAACGTGATCCCACGGGCCCTGCAGTATCGATGAAGCTCTGCACGACGAGCCGGAGAATGCGCCGCTCTCGGTCCGTAAGTGGGCCTGCGGCCCCCGTTGATCCTGTATTCTGCTGTGCCGTAGTCATGAGAGACCCTGCTGCAAAAGCCTTGCCGCTTATAGTAAACGGTTATTCAGTCAGGTCGGCAATGCTGGATTATGCACAAAATCGCCACATCGCGACTAAGTAAGGCGTCAAAATGACAATCTGACGGTCTACCAATGCGACTCGTCCTACCATTAGTTCCGCCCGGGGGTTTCACCTCCGCCTGCGGCGCAAACCGACCCGCCATCCAATTACTTAAATATTAAAGGCGCCGCCCCGCGTTCTGCTCTGCCGGGACGGCGCCTGTGTCCTACCGCTGATGAGTCGCGGACCTAGTCGAGCCGGTCAACGTAAGTGCTTCGTTCCATCCGAATCTCAGCGCCCTGCGGCGTGCGATAGCTGATGTCGAAGTTGCGACTCAACTCGTAGTCGTCATCATAGTCATATTCGCGCTCCCGGTAGTTACGGTACCAACCCGCTCCATCGCCCTGGTGACTTCCCTCCAGGTACGGCCGACCGTAATCCCAGAGCCGGTCGTCGTCCGGAAGCAGCGAAATCGGCACGAACCCGCCAAAGTCGTATGGATCGAAAAGACGACTGTGCTTCTTCATCTTGACTCGACCGCGCCGCAGATCAACGCTACCTACACGATACCCATGCTGCGAATCGTACGCATTGTAGAGGTAGTCCTGGTAGTAGCGCGTGGCTATTAGTTCGAAGCCCGAACGAGCATCTCCGATGATGAAGACGTTGCGGTCAAAGTCGATTCGTCCGTCTGCATAAACGGTCGCCCGCAGCTTCCGAAGCTGTCCCGGGATGCGGTCGATCGTACTGAGATACTGGTCGTTCTGGTAGAGCTCTATAGCATCCACCTCTATCTCTATTTCGGCATACTGGTCGTTGGCGTGCAGCACACGATGCCGATAGTAGGTCCGCACGTCGACCCGGCTCGACCGACGGTGTCCTCCCCAGCCCGCATCTACATACACCACCTGACGGTACCGGTACCGCGGTCTCCAGTGCCCGCGAAACCGCTTCTGCCAGGGCCAACTTATGCCGATGTGCAGGTGGGAGCCAATGTGAATGTGAGCGTTAACGTAGTGGTGGTGGCCCGCCGGATGATACACGTTGCACCACGCATACGCTGCCCGATGCCGTCGGTTGTGACGGTACGGCTTGTAGTGCTTCTGATGCCGGTAGTGATTCCCGAACTTGTTCTTGTATTGGTTCTTGACCGGCCCGGTGCGCTGGCGATCCGGGTTGCGCCGATACCTGTCGGGCTTTCGATCACCAATGTATATCGAACGGTTGTCGCCTGATACGCGGCTGCCCTTTCGCCCGCCTCGAACCTCGGATCGACGTCCGTCGCGATCTTCGACCCGACGGTCACCTGACCTCCGACTACCGCTGTCTCCCCGTTCCTTGCCGGCACGCGCATCCCCGGACCCGGAGCGGTCTTTCCGCCTCACAATGCGGGTCTTTTGGCGCCCGTCGCGACCTGCGACATTCTCGCCACCGCGGCCGCTCTCACGAAGTGCACCGTCGCCGCGTCGGCCGTTCGTCCTCTGCACGGCCTTGTTTTCACTGCGCGCCTTTCCTCTTTGGACGGCGTTTTTCTGACTTCGCGTTTGACGCCCCTTCACGCTCCTGTTCTGTGCGCGCGTTTTTCCTCGCTGCACAGCCTTACCCTGGCTTCGCGACTTATTTCGGACGGCGGCTTTCTTGCTGGCGCCGTCAGCCTTGCCGGAACTGCGCCGCTCGACACGCGACGATTTATCAGACCTACCCGTTTCGGCACGCCCCCTCTGTGCCATTACCTCGTTCACCGCTGACGCGCCGACGAGCATTACCGTTGCCAATAACAGCCCGTGCGCCGCTGTTCTCTTTATCCGTTTCATAGCGCACACCTTGTATTTGATTCGTGATTACAGGGGGACGTCCGACGTCCTCGGGTTGCATCACTAGAAAAGATGTGCCAAGATTATGTGAAGCGCTTTCCGGTCCCTGAAGGCCGATTCCAGCCTCCAGCGGCGTTCTTCAGGGCCTGAGCAGACTGCAAATCGTCCAAAAAAATAGACGATATCGCGTAGAGGATTTTGCAATGACTTATTGGCGCCATCCCATCCCGTACAGTGCCGCCACTAAGGACTCGCGCGGCACGGCCGGGGTACCTCAGCCTATCGGGCGACGCCCCAGACCATCACGCCGCCGGCGTGGCCGGTGATTAAAACCAGGACCGCTGCTGCGGCTACCAGCGCGAACACGATTAGTCGGACCACCATGGGATCCGTTTGCATACCTCGCCTGGAGCCGGTCCAAGCGACGACTCCAACACCAATGGTAGCAACGAGTGTAACGATGAGCGTGATGAGTCCCAGCGTCTCATGGAACTCGCCAATCTCCTCGACGATCGGATTACCTTCGGAGGCCTCTTCCATGGCCTCGCCTGTGAAGTACGCGAACGCGGCCCCCAGCGCGCCCATAACCGAAATGATCGCCAGCGAATTGCGCCAGAAACCGGTACCCCGAACAAGCCACACGGCGGCCACGATAGCGGCCCCCACGAGAAGTGCTATAGGGAAGTGCACAGCAATCGGGTGGAGAACCGGTATTTCGTACTGTAGAACCTGGTCCAAAGAATGCTCCTTGTTGAAGGTTGCGCTGAGACTGACACACGGTGCGGTGTCTGGCGTAACTTATTCGGAAGGCGTGCGTCGGTCAACACAACCCTCGACGACCCAGCCGAAATGCTTTGAACTTTCCAGAAAGACCCGAACGACCCCGCACACCCATGAAGTTTTTTTCGACACTCATAGCCAGCACGCTTGGCGCTCTCATTGCGATCGGGATCGTCTTTCTGTTCATGTTCCTATTCCTCATCGGGATTGCGGCATCGTCCGACAATGTGCCGAGAGTAAAGGAGGGCTCCGTGCTTGTCGCCGAGATTTCCGGATCCGTCCCTGAGCAGGTTTCCGGAGATCCCCTGGCCCAGCTCCTCGCCGACGAGCCGGCGGTTGACCTCCGCGCCATGAAACGGGCGATCGAAAAAGCGGCCGCCGACTCTCGCGTGTCGGGGTTGTGGCTGAAAATGGGGACCTCAAGCATCCCTTGGTCAACGATGTATGAGATTCGTTCTTCCGTCTCGAAGTTCAAGGACAGCGGGAAGCCGGTCTTCGCTTCAAGTGAGGATTACATCGACACCGAGTCGGAGTACTACCTGATGAGTGCTGCCGACAGTATCTACGCGGCCCCGGATGGAATCTTCGAGTTCAACGGTTTCGCGATAGTCGCGTCCTTCTACAGAGGGCTGCTGGACAAGCTGGAGATCGAGCCCAACGTTATTCGCGCAGGGTCCTACAAGTCCGCAGGCGAGTCGTATATGCGTCAGGACTTCTCAGCCGAAAACGAAGAACAGCTGCAAGCGATCCTTGACGCCCAGGAGACTCTCTTCTTTGATGCGATCGCCGAAGCACGCGGGTTGTCGGCCGAGGATCTGCGGGCGCTCGCCACCAAGGATGCGATTCTCACCGTCGACAACGCCCTTGACGCAGGGCTTGTCACCGCACTTGTTCACACGGACGAGGTGGTAGAGCGCTGGAAGGACGCGCTCGCGCTCGAGTCCGAGTCTGATTTGAACACGATTAGCCTGAAGCGATATGCGCGCGTCCCGGCCTCCGCCGCAGGTCTCCCTAGCGGCTCCGAGGGCGACGTGGCCATTGTGTACGCAGTAGGCACGATTATTAACGGCGACAGCCAGGACGACTCTCCGTTCGCATCCGGTTTTCTGGGGTCACAATCGTTTGCGAAGTCGATTCGAGAGGCTCGAGAATCCGAGAGCGTGAAGGCCGTGGTGCTTCGCATCAACTCGCCAGGCGGTTTCGCGCCCGCCGCCGACGCGATGCTTCGGGAGATTACACTCACAGCTGCAGAGAAACCCGTCGTTGTCTCCATGGGAGACATCGCCGCTTCCGGGGGATACTGGATTGCCATGGCGGCGGATACGGTTGTAGCCACACCGCTCACGATCACCGGGTCCATCGGTGTCTTCAGCCTCTTTCTGGATACCGGTGACTTCTTTGACGAAAAGCTTGGAATCACCTTCGACAAGGTATCGACGAGTCCCTATGCGGACATGTTTTCCAGCGTACGACCGCTTGCGCCGCAAGAGGAAGCACTGGTTCAGGAATTGACCGACGAGACCTACGAAAAATTTCTCCGGCTCGTCAGCGAAGGCAGGGGGCTCTCCGACGACGAGGTACGGAGGCTCGCCGAAGGGCGCGTGTGGATTGGATCGGATGCGCTGTCAAACGATCTGGTCGATGTGACAGGCGACCTTGACACGGCAATTGAAATCGCCGCAGGGATGGCCGGCCTCGCACCCGAATCGTACCGCGTACGGACGCTACCGCGACCGAAGACGTTTCTCCAGCGGATGACGCGATCTCTTGAGGCGCGGGCTGCTCGGGCGTGGAGCGACGTGATTTTTAGCGACGCCGAACGAGCCCTGCTGAGACAAGCTCGCGCTGTGAAGCAAGCTGTCGCCGATCACGCCACTGTCCAGGCCCGTCTCCCCTTCGACCTCGAGATTCGCTGATGATTACACGAGCGATTCGCCGGTCATTTCGCTCGGCTGCTCTATTCCCAGTATTCGCAGAATAGTCGGGGCGATATCGCCGAGCTTGCCGTGCCGAATCCCGTTACAGTCCTTCCATATTATAAGGTGAGGAACAAGGGCGGTGGTATGCGCGGTGTGCGGAGAACCGTCGGGGTTGCGCATCTTGTCAGCGTTGCCGTGGTCGGCAATTATCTCGACTGAGTAGCCGTTGGCTATCGCGGCATCAACGACAACCTTGGTGGCTGCATCAACGGCCTCAACTGCCGCGACCGCGGCCTCAAAGACGCCGGTATGTCCCACCATGTCCGGATTGGCAAAATTGAGAACGACGAGTCTGTAGTCCTCGGTTGCAAGTGCAGCAGCAACACGATCGGCTAGCTCGGGAGCGCTCATCTCTGGCTGAAGATCGTATGTTGCCACCTTCGGCGATGGCACGAGTACCCGGTCCTCCCCCTCGAACTCCGTCTCCCTCCCGCCGCTGAAGAAGTATGTCACATGCGGGTACTTCTCGGTTTCAGCAGCCCTAAGCTGACGCAACCCGGCGGATGCTATCACCTCACCCAGGGTCTTCTCGAGATTTACCTTCGGAAAAGCGATCGGCAAACCGAAGTCTTCCTCGTAAGGTGTGAAGGTCACAAAGTGGAGATCGAGATCGCTCACCTCAAACTTGTCGAATCCACTCTCCGTTAGCGCCCTTGTGATCTGGCGCGCACGGTCGGCCCGAAAATTGAAGAAGACGATGGAGTCTCCTTTCGTGATCCTTGTATCGGCTTCCGATACAATCCGCACGGGCTTTATGAACTCGTCCGTGACGCCGCCGTCGTAGCTTGCCTGAAAAGCCGCGAGGGGATCTTCAAACTCGGCGCCTTCACCATCGACAAGCAGCCGGTAGGCAAGCTCTGTACGTTGCCATCGGTTGTCTCTGTCCATGGCGTAGTATCTGCCGACGATGCTGGCTAGCACGCCCACACCCTTCTCGCCTGCACGATCGAGGAAGTGCCGTGCGTAGTGGATGCCGCCATTCGGGTCCGTGTCGCGGCCGTCCGTGAATGCATGCACACAGACCTGCTGCTTCTTCAGTCCATTACGTGCGGCAAGCTCCAGCAGGGCGAAGAGATGGTCAAGGTGCGAGTGAACTCCACCATCAGAAAAGAGACCAATCAGGTGCAGCTTGTAATCGGACGCGGCCACGCGCGAAACCGCCTTTCCGAGGACCTCATTCTCGAAGAAATCCCCCTCCTCAATCGCCCGGTCGATACGTGTAATATCCTGATACACTACCCGGCCGGCACCGAGATTCATGTGGCCGACTTCGGAGTTACCCATCTGCCCTTCCGGAAGGCCAACGGCCAATCCGGACGCTTCGAGGGTCGAGTGCGGATATGATTGAAATAGCCGGTCGAGGAAGGGTTTTCGCGCCGCCTCGATCGCACTAACCGAAGGGTCCTCGGCAATTCCGTATCCGTCGAGGATAATCAGTATGTGCTTGCTGTTCGGTGTCATAAGCCTTGATGTGTCGTTATCTGCCGACGCGATAGTCTGGTATCTGCTTCGTAGAGCGACCGGTTTTCGTCTCGAATACGTTCATCGAGTTACACCGAGGACAGGCAACCTGCTGTATTCCATACCGATCGGTCTGATAAGCCGGTTCGTCAAAATAGTGCTCGCGCGTGGCACAGAAGTACTTTCCTTTGCGCTTCGAGAGCCCCTTAATCGGATCCGGCAAGCGCTGCAACCGGTCGAAATACTTACACGCCGGCGGGACGGAACATGCATCACACCGCGGACTGCGCGCGGTGCACGTATAGCGGCCATGCAAGATCAACAGGTGATGTCCTTCCGACCAATCCTCTTCGGGAAGCACCTTCTTCAATTGACGCTCCACGTGCAGCGGAGTCCGTGCGTCTTTCGTCAGTCCGATTCGATTAGCGACCCTGAAGATATGGGTGTCGACTGGCAGCGCATCGACATCGAACGCGACGGAGGCCACTACCTGTGCGGTCTTGCGACCGACACCGGGAAGCGTCATCAACTCTTCGAGTGTATCCGGGATCTCACCGTTGAACTCTGCTACGACCTTTCGGGCCATACCGGCGAGATGCCGTGACTTGCTATTCGGATAGGTAACGGACTTGATGAAGGGATAGATCTCCTCGGGAGCGGCCTTGGCCATCGATCTGATGTCCGGGAATTGCTCGAATAGTGCAGGTGTGACCAGGTTCACGCGTTCATCCGTGCACTGCGCCGACAGGATAACGGCGACGATCAGTTGAAACGGATCCACGTACTCGAGCTCGGTCTCCGGGCGCGGTATCGCCTCTCGAAGGGCACCGATTACCTTCTCAGCTCTTTGGCGGCGGGTCACTTATCTCTGCAAGGTTGATTCAGGGTAGCGAACAGGTGATCATCGGCCCCCGTATCTTGATTTTACCACCACGACCGTTAGCATCTCCCGGCATCCGGCAAAGTCTTGTAGAAATGTGCCGCGCAACAACGCCTCCGTTCCAAAGAGCCATGGCCAAGACAGTGCCGGCCATCCTTCTTCTCATGGTCGCGTTGGACGCCGCAGATCTGATGGCACAAGGCGACCGACTCTCGGAGTCCTCCCGAATCTCGCTTGTAACTGTAATGCCTGGAGACGCTGTCCATTCGCTCTTCGGACACAGCGCGATTCGAGTTTCAGATCCTGATCGGGGTCTCGACCTCTCCTATAGTTATGGGACGTTCAATTTCGACGACGACTTCTTCGTCGCGAAGTTTGCACTTGGGCGGATGGACTACTACCTGAGTGTAGCGTATTGGCGCAACGCGCTGAAACTCTATCGCGACATAGAGGAGCGTCCGGCCGTCGAGCAGGTGTTGGACCTTACGCACGAAGAACGCGAGCGCCTGTTCGATTTTTTACAGACAAACGCTCGCGAGGAAAACCGCTACTATCGCTACGATTTCCTGTTTGACAACTGCTCGACGCGTATCAGAGATGCTC
>JAHHLP010000449.1 GCA_018679295.1 Rhodothermia bacterium | reverse complement strand
CTCGGGCTATATCCGTACGCGCCTCCGACGAAGGCGAGGTACTCGTCGGCTGTGAGGAATTCGATCAGAAAGCTTTCGTCGAGGTAGGAGCCTGTAGACGCCTTCCATCCGAAGGACCTTGTGACCTCATATCCATCTACGAGTACCGCTCCCGCAGACGGTCGAAGCAGGTCAAGTGCAAGGCGCAGAAACGTGGTCTTGCCGGCTCCATTGCTCCCGACCAATCCGAACGTTTCGCCCGAACCAATCACAAGCTCTGGCAACCGAAGAGCGACGGTAGAACCGAAGCGTTTCTCAAGACCTGTAATCTCAACGTCCATAAGACCTGAACCCTGCCAACATTGGATGGCGTTGCCGGTAAAGGCGATTGGCGAAGAAGCTAACCCACTGATTGATCCCGACCATGCTAGCGAGGCCGGCAATGACGATAACGATCATGGACGTTTGCAACTCGCCTCGAAGAATATACAATACAACAGTAGGCGGGATGGCCACGGGAAAAAGCCAGATCCAGTGGGCCGCAGAAAAACCCTCATAATTAAAAAAGCTTCCTCCTTTCTGTATATCGACCCGTCTGCGGTTTCTAATAGCAAGCAGCATGATGAGTACAGTCGTGACTCCCATGTTGTAGAAAAGAAACGCGACGTGCAACGGAATCAGCTCTGGCCGCAACAGAACAAATACCGGTAGGCTAAACAAGAACAGGATGAGGCAGGAGGACTGGAGAATCAAAAACTTTGCTTTGACTATATCCTCGAAACTAAGATTACGAGCGACCAAACCGTCGAAGAAACTACTCTCCCATGCGAACATCAGTTGACCGTAGTTGAGCACGAAACCACCGGAGGCGAACAGTCCGATAACCGCGCCAAAGATCGCGCCCGTTGAGGTATTTGGATTGATGAGCAAGAACAGCAGGTAGGCTGTGGAGAACAGGACGGACATGAGCAGGTAGTGTCTCGGCCGTCTGTTTCGCCACATCAGCTTCACCTCCATGAGTGCAAGCGCACCGGTTTGACTTGAGCCAACCATGCGGTCCAAGATGCGCCAGCCTCGCCTGCTGGGAATTAACCGGTAGTTGGAACGGATAAGGCTGTTGTAGAGGCTGAAACTTGATAACACCAAGACAAAGATGGCGGAGGAAGCTGCGAGGAGCATCAGCACTCCATCTCCCTCAAGCAGATTTGTAAAGAGAAAGTAGGAGAAGAGGTTTAGGTAGAAAGTCTCAAACACGGTGTCCGCCGCAACAAGCAGCCATACGGCACACGCCAGGAGAACAAAGATGAGTTCCGAGTTGGTAAGGACCGACCGGACCCAGTTGTTGAGAAAGGTCGATACGATGAGGCACATCAGGACCGTGCCGATCCAGTATAGAGATCCATTGAGCGGGTAGATCGGGAGGATGTACTGGCTCCAGAAAGGAACCAGAAACAGCAGGGGATAGAGGTTGTGTATGGTGAAGATCGACGATAGTTGGAAGTGGGCAACCAACTGCCAGCGACGCATCGGAAGGTGAAGGTAGGGTTGCACCTTGAACCTCGGACTCCGCTGGAAAAGGAAGCGTATTCCGAAGAGGGATACGAAAATGCTCAACAGGTAATCATTAAAGATCGCGACCGGCACATAGTATCCGAGGAGGATGGTGATCCTATTGAACTTCAGCCCCGTCGTCACGAGAGCGAAGGCGCCGATCAGGCCCACGATACCCAATAGAGTCCACGCCAATGGGTTCGGCTGATGTCGGAAATACCGGACGGTCTCCCTAAGCTGATTGCGGACTACTCGGAGCATCATTCGCGCAGAGGACACGGCCTTCCGGCCGTGCCTGCTAACGCTGTCTGTGTGATAGTCGACTAGTCTCATTTCCAGCGATGCAGTCCGTTCTTACTCGCTACGGTGCCTTAATTGCGTTTTGCCGTGAATGGGTATCACACACGCAGGAATCGTTCCGGATCAGAAACGTCTGAACGGAGAATTGGCCGCTACCCGCCCGCTTGGCAACATATCTCAACTATTACTAAAGAAAAGGTCAATTTCGCGGGTTTCGATGTTGGCGGCTACGATGGTCACACGAACGGCTGTACCGGGTTGATACGTAGTTCCGGTCTCAACCCCGCGAAGGCTGAAAGAGGCCTCGTCGTATTCATAATAGTCGTCATCCATGTCTCGGACGTGAACCATCCCCTCCACGAGCAGGTCGTTTATCTCGACAAATACGCCGAACTTCGTGACGCCAACAACCACGCCGTCGAACTGATCACCCAGATGATTCTGTGCATACTCCACCTGCTTGAGCCGAACGGACTCCCTCTCGGCGGCTTCCGCGGTCCGTTCACGTTCCGAGCAATGTTCGCAGATCCCTTCGAGATCCTCTCTGTCTGGTGAGCCTTTTCCGGCAACATACCTCCTCAGAAGACGATGTACGATCAGGTCTGGATAACGTCGGATTGGGCTCGTGAAATGGGTGTATTCGTCGAACCCAAGGCCGTAGTGACCGATGTTGTCGGTAGTATAATTGGCCTTCGCCATGGCACGCAGGGCCGCCTGTTCGATCACGGGTGCCTCCGGTCGATCGGCCACGGCCCGAAGCAGCGCGTTCAAAGCTTGCGAGTCAACGCCGTCGTCCTTGAGGTCGAGACGGTGCCCGAATGCTCTCACGTAGTG
>JAHHLP010000315.1 GCA_018679295.1 Rhodothermia bacterium | reverse complement strand
AGGCAGGGGTCTGCATTTAAGGTTGTAACGCTCGGGTCCGAAAAGCAACAATAGAGCAGGGTGGACGTTGATTTGGCGTCTGCCCTTTTCTGATTGAGTTATGGGACTTTGCGAGGGATGATGAACCGTCTGGGACGACTGATATCCGTTATTGCAAGCACCGTTTTGCTACTTGCAATGGCGACCAGTTCCGTTGCCCAACGCGCAACAGAGCTGGTACAATGGACGGGCAGCGTCGGCGAGGTTCAGGAGCGATCCGGTTTCGTCTTACAACTGGACGCCGAGATCGCCGAGGGCTGGAAGATGTACGCTCTCGACTCGCCGCGGCCGAGTCGGGGAGTGGAACTCGAGCTGACAGATCTTCCCGCTTGGCTCGAGATCGCCGGGCCGGTTCGACAGTCGCCCCCCAAGGACGCGTTCGATCCCAACTTTCGTATCGACGTTAGGTATTTCGACGACGCGGCAGAGTTCTACGTCGACCTGGCATACGCCGATTCAGGGGCGGACCGAGCGACTGTGGATATGGCCGGGCGCGTTGCGGGCTCGGTGACATTCCAGATTTGCAACGACGATCTCGGGATCTGTCTGCCACCGACTGACCTGGCTTTCGCCATTCCGATGGATGGCTCGGATGTCCCGATAACGGCGCCCTGCGACGACCTCTCCCAATCGAGTGACAGCGGTGACGAAGAGTGCGCTGTGACCGCAGTTGACTTCTCTTCGCCGAGTGCACCGGGGGCAGTGCCCGATGAGGCTGCCGCCGCTGCGTCGCCGCGCGACTTTGGAGGTCGCCGCGGCCTTCTTCCGTTTCTCTTGCTGGCGGCAGGTGCGGGACTCGCGGCCCTCCTGACGCCGTGCGTGTTTCCAATGATTCCGTTAACGGTCTCCTACTTCGCGAAAGAGTCAGGGGACCGTAGGCAGGCTGCTACTATGGCTGCCGCCTACGGGTTTGCGATCGTTGCAACCTTTACCGGCCTCGGGATACTGATGGCCGTCTTGGTCGGTGCCGCTGGAGCACAATCAATCGCTGCGAATCCGTGGGTCAACCTGTTCATCGCCGGTGTCTTGATCCTCTTTGCGCTTTCCTTGCTGGGCATGTTCGAGCTGCGACTGCCGGCCGGCTTTGTAAACTATTTTAATCGAAAGGGGCAGCGCGCCGGGTACGTTGGCGTTCTGTTTATGGGTTTCACCATTACCCTCGTGTCGTTCTCATGCACGGCACCATTCGTTGGAGGCCTCCTGGCCGCGGCAGCCGGCGGACAGTGGTTCTATCCCCTCGTGGGAATGATTGCGTTCAGTGGTGCGTTCTCCATTCCTTTCGTGCTGCTGTCGCTATTCCCCTCCGCTCTCGAATCGCTGCCAAAGTCCGGGTCGTGGATGAGCGCCTTCAAAGTGACGCTCGGGTTCATCGAGCTTGCCGCGGCAATCAAGTTCCTGTCAAATGCAGATCTGATATGGCAGTGGGAGCTTGTTTCACGACCGCTTGCTATTGCGGTTACGGTCGTGATCTTTGCGCTGACCGGGCTGTACTTGATTGGTAAACTGCCTCTTGCGGGCGAGACCCTGTCGCCGCAGATAGGAGTCGGCCGCCTCGTTTCAGGGGTCGCCTTCTTCGGGTTGGCTCTGTATATGCTGCCCGGCCTCTTCGGCGCTCCACTAAATCGGATTGACGCTTATCTGCCACCCCGATTGGCAACTGACATGAGCCTCTTCGGACCCGCTTCTAACGCCTCCGGAGGCCTCCGCACCGCAGACAGTGGCGAGGGGTGGATTGAAGACGACATCGATACGGCAATGGCTGAGGGGCTCGAGGAGGGCAAGCCGGTCTTGATTGATTTCACCGGCTACACCTGCACGAACTGCAGGGAGATGGAAAGCAACGTCTTTATCCAGCCACAGGTAACCGACCGGTTCGTTCGGAACTACGTCCGACTTCGCCTTTTCACGGACACGATCGAAAAGGGTAAATCGTACCAGCGCTACCAGCTGCGCTTGACGGGAACCGTCGCTCTACCCACCTATGCCATCGTCGAGCCGCAGGATCAGGCGCTCATTGCGAAGGCGAGTGGTGTGATGTCGCTCGAGGAGTTCGTCGACTTTCTTGACGCTGGCACGGCGGCCTTCGTCGGTGACGAGTTGGCAATGCGTTGACCAGCGGAGTCATGGTACTGCCACGTCGTGCGGATACTCCAGCCGCGGTGAGGATACTCACACGGATTCCGGA
>JAHHLP010000455.1 GCA_018679295.1 Rhodothermia bacterium | reverse complement strand
CGGAACAGCGTCAAGAAATCTGACGTTGTCGAGGTTCTCATCCGACGCGATGGCTTGCAGTGCCTTCTTGCGCGGGCCGTCACCGACGAGAATAATCTGAAGCCCGGCATGACTCCGCAGCTCTTTTGCTGTGTCGAGCAGAGTCTCCAGATTATTAGCCGGTCCGTGAGCACCGGCGTACATCGCAACGATGTGGCCGTTGACTGAAATTCTTCTTCGCGTCTCGCCGCGTTCTTCGGTGACCTGAAAAGAGGAGAGGTCAACGCCGTTGGGAATGTATTCGACCCTTTCGGCCGGAACGCCGATCGATGCCAGATAATTCTCCGATCCTCTCGCGAGCACAATGATTTTGCTCGCGTGACGACAGAGCATCCGCTCCAGCCAGCGCAAGAGCCTCGTTGACATGCTGCCGTTGCTCATCACGCCGAGGTCGACCAGTGCCTGCGGCCACAGATCCCTCACCTCCAGAATAAATCTGGCTCCCGTACGCCGCGCAATGATCAGAGCAGACAGTGCAGATAGCATCTGGGGAGACGAGCCAATGATCACGTCCGGACGGCCCAAGGTCTTGCTCTGCAGCAACGTGTTAACCGCAAAGCTCACCATGTTGAGCAGACGTCGCCAGTCATTTGAGTCATACTCAGTCGTCCGAATCCACAGAAAGCGCACGCCGCAATCGCTGGACTCGTCGAGAGACGCTGTCGAGCCTTTGCGGGTCAGGTGGTTTCGAGCCGCAGCGACGATGGTTACTCTGCAGCCGTAATGCTCGGCAAGCTCTTTGGCGAGATCAAAGTGCCGCGATCCACCCGGCATGTCGGGAACCGTGGCCGCTTGGTTGATGATGCAAACGTCAAGCATGCTCTTCCGCGACCGGTTTGCTGAGTTCGCGTGCGACTTTGGCCGGAACGCCTTTTGCGAGGCTTTCAGGTGGAATGCAGCGGGTGACTACTGCGCCTGCGCCGATGATGGATCCAGATCCAACCGAGACGCCGGGTAACAGAACTGCACCTGTGCCGACCTCAACGCAGTCTCCGGTCCGAGATGCGCCAGATATGTTGACGGCGGGGTGCAATGTGGTAAACCGACCGAGTATTGCGTCGTGCCCGATGGTGCAGTTCAGATTGACGATCAGATGCTCTTGCGCCCTCACCCTCACGGTCAAGACCGCACCTCGGCAAACAATACTTCCCGGTGCGATCGTCGAGCTCTCATGAATGGACGCGCCGGGATGTACCAGTGTGGCAGCCCGGTTCTGAGTCGCCGCTGACGTACGTAGACAAACATCCTGCCTGACGTGGGGATCGCCTATGGCGACGACATAGCTATGGTCCGGACGGTCGGTCAGCCAGTCTGTGCTTCCGAGAACCGGATACCCGAGTATGCGTGATCCGTGACAGGATGAGTCGTCATCGAGGAATCCGGAAAGACTCCAGGTGGGGGAGTCCCGATTGATGTCCTCCACAAGCGCGGCGGTTTCTGCGCCAAAGCCACCCGCACCAATAATAACGAGAGGTCTCATGCTGCCTTTGCTCGCTCTTGACTTGGCATGGGGTGAAAGTCAGGATTCGTTCCGTCCTGACCGTAGGCTCCGGTACCCTTCAGGAGCGTAGGAATTGTGCTCACCAGGATCTTGAGGTCAAGGCGTGGAGACCGATTCTGGACGTACCAGATGTCCATTTCGATGCGCTCCTGCCACCCGATTTTGTTTCGGCCGTTTACCTGCGCCCAACCCGTTAGGCCGGGTCGCACGGAAAGCCGCAGGCGATGATGATCCTCATACCTCGCGACCTGCTCGGGCAGCGTCGGCCTGGGGCCGACAAAGCACATGTCTCCGCGCACGATGTTGAGCAGTTGGGGCAGCTCATCCAATCCGAAGCGGCGCAGCGTCAGACCCACTCGCGTAGTTCGGTGCAGGTGGACAATCTCCATCTCACTGTCGGGCGACCGGCCGCGATCTGCGCCGCGCATGGTTCGAAACTTGTAAATGAGGAAGATCTCTCCCTGCAGACCTGTCCGGACCTGTCGAAACAGCACCGGGCCTCGATCGGAAGCGTAAATCAGAATGGCAATCAGTAACAGAACCGGCGCCGTCACCACAAGCAGCAGCGCCGCAGCAAGGCGACCTAAAAGAACACACGCGGCTGGGTACGCACGTGGGGATATTTTGCCTGTAGCCGTCATACAGCGACCGCTCTCTCCGATACTTGCGGAAGTTCTCGGATTGCGACACCGATTGCGTTGGTCACCCTTTCGACTTGCTCGTCTGTGATCTGGGTGAAGAAAGGCAGGGCCAACGTACGTCGGGATATCCTCTCTGCATTCGGAAAGGCACCCGTCGTGAAACCCATTTCGCAATAGAATGGCTGCTCGTGAATTGTGGGGAAGTATGGTGAGCTTTCGATTCCGTGGCGGCCGAGAATCTTCCGGAGCCGATCCCGCGCGTCGTCGGGGAAGTGGTCGCCAAGGCGAACGACGTAGGCCAACCAACTCCTTGCCCCGATTTCGCAGACTGGAGGCAGGATGACGTCGCCAGCCAGCTCTGCGAGTCTCTCCGTATACGCGCTCGCCACAGCAGCGCGACGTGTTTGCAACTCGGCAAATCGCTCGAGCTGAGCGCAGCCCATTGCAGCGGACATCTCGTCGAGGCGGTAGTTATAGCCCAACCGGACATGCCTCATCACGGCGCTGCTCGCACGGCCCTGATTCCGCATCGATCGAACGAGTTCGGCCACATCCGGGTCATTGGTAGTGACGCAACCACCTTCCCCGGTGGTGATCTGCTTGTTCGGGTAAAAGCCGAAAGCGGTCGCGTCTCCCCACGACCCGATCGGTCGGCCTTCAATATGAGCCCCCAACGCCTCGCATCCATCGTCGATGAGAGCAAGACCATGTCGCTCTGCAATCTCGCGGAGCGCCGGCCAATTCGCCGGCAGGCCGAAGACGTCGACGGCCAGGATGGCGCGGGTCTTCGGTGTAATCCGGCGCTCGATCAGGTCGGGGTTGATGTTCAACGTCGACGGATCGATGTCGACAAACACCGGCTTGGCGTTCTCGAACAGGGCGGCGTTCGACGACGCTACAAAGCTATATGGCGTCGTAATGACCTCATGATCGGGACCGATTCCCAGCGCTCTCGTGATCAAGTGCAAAGCGGCCGTGCCGCTGCTGACAGCGACGGCAAAACGGGCATCGCAGAGAGCCGCCATACGGTCCTCGAATTCGTCGCACGACGGACCGAGTGCCAGACGTCCTGACTGCAGGACTCTTTGTACCCGTTCCATCTCAAGCGGACCGATGTCAGGCCGCGAAAGGGGAATACGTTTGCTTGGGTCGGTTCTCAAAGTATCCGGTCAGGGAGATTTGGGATTTGGGCGTGGGGGCCCGCGGTGGGAGTCTCCAATTCGGATCGCAAGGTACTCAGGTACCTGCCCCCGAAAACTAAGAAGCTGTTGGCGAAATTCCACCTAAAAGTGGTCCAGATTGCCCTGCGGGCCCGATCTTTTTCCCACGCGTTCGTGGCGCTAGTCGTATAATGAGTATCGGACATGCATCAGCGAACCTGAATCCCACCCGATGCACCTCCAATCTCCCGACTCCAAGGTCTACGTGGCCGGCCACACTGGCCTTGTAGGATCAGCCGTTTATCGAGGCCTGAAAGACAACGGATTCACGAACCTCGTCGGCCGCAGAAGTACCGAACTGGACCTGCGAGTTCAGGAACAGGTACAGGACTTCTTCGAGAGCGAGCGGCCGGATTTCGTTGTCCTAGCAGCAGCACGTGTCGGCGGCATTTTAGCCAACGACGCATACCCCGCTGATTTCATCTCCGACAATCTCGCGATCCAGGTCAATGTCATTCGCGCTGCACACGAGTTTGGAATCAAGCGGCTCGTATTTCTGGGCAGCTCGTGTATCTACCCGAAGATGGCGCCCCAGCCGCTGAAGGAAGAGTACATGCTGACCGGACCGTTGGAGCCCACGAACCAGTGGTACGCGATCGCCAAGATTTCGGGCGTCAAGATGTGCGAGGCCTACCGAAGACAGCACGGTGACGACTTCGTCAGCCTGATGCCCACCAATTTGTACGGCCCGAATGACAATTTCGACTTGAAGACGAGCCACGTTCTGCCGGCGCTCATCCGCAAGTTTCACGAGGCCAAGGTTGACGGACACGACGAAGTGGTCCTGTGGGGCACGGGGACGCCCCGGCGCGAGTTTCTGTATAACAAGGATCTCGCAGACGCGGTGCTCTTCATACTGAAGACGCCCGAGAGTGAGCTGTACGACGTCGCTCCGGACGGACTGCTCAACGTGGGTGTAGGTGAGGATATGGAAATTCGCGAACTGGCCGATATGATTCGCGAGGTGGTCGGTGTCGAGTGCCGGATTACTCACGACCTTTCAAAGCCGGACGGTACCCCGAGAAAGCTCATGGATGTCTCGCGGCTGACCGAACTTGGGTGGACGGCCCGAACGGGACTTCGAGAGGGCATCCGAAAGACCTACGAATGGTTTGTCGAAACACACGCGACCACAGAAGACACTTTCTAGTTGATGGCTAAGACCGCACTTATTACCGGCATCACGGGCCAGGATGGCGCTTACCTCGCAGAGTCCCTGCTTGATAAGGGGTATAATGTGCATGGAATCAAGCGCCGTTCGAGCCTTTTCAATACGGAACGCGTCGATCACCTTTACAAGGATCTTCACGAGCGCGGAGTCGACTTCTTTCTGCACTATGGAGATCTGGGTGACTCGACCAATCTGATTCGAATTTTCCAGGAGGTTAAACCGGACGAGGTGTACAACCTCGGCGCGATGAGCCACGTGCAGGTGAGCTTCGAGATGCCGGAATACACGGCTAATGTGGACGCTGTCGGCACGTTGCGTCTGCTTGAGGCCATTCGAATATTGGGAATGGAGAAGGATGTCCGCTTTTACCAGGCATCGACCAGTGAGCTATTCGGTAAGGTGCAGGAAACACCTCAGAAAGAAACGACACCTTTTTATCCTCGAAGCCCTTACGGGGTAGCCAAACTGTACGCCTACTGGATCACGGTCAATTATCGAGAGGCGTACGACATGTACGCTTGCAACGGAATTCTCTTTAATCATGAGAGTCCACTGCGCGGGGAGACGTTCGTCACCAGAAAGGTGACCCGGGCGGTCGCTCGCATAAAGCTCGGTTTGCAGGGCACCTTATATCTCGGCAACCTCGACGCAAAGCGTGATTGGGGGCACGCCCGCGACTACGTGGAGGGCATGTGGCTCATGCTGCAGCAAGACGAGCCACGCGATTATGTTCTCGCGACCGGCGAGACCAATTCGGTCCGGACGATGTGCGAAATTGCGTTTCGAGCTGCCGGCATCGATGTTGCCTGGCGAGGCGAAGGTGTTGAGGAGAAAGGGATTCGCACCGATACAGGAGACGTGGTTGTAGAGATTGATCCCCGATACTTCAGGCCGACAGAGGTCGACCTATTGCTGGGGGACGCGAATAAAGCCAGAACGGAACTTGGATGGGAGCCGAAACGCTCTTTTGAGGAGTTGATTGAGGAGATGGTTCTGGCAGACATTGAAAAGGCGACCGACGAGAGAACCCTCGCTCAGGCCCGCACGAATTAGAACTTGTTTCATCGGACCTATTTGAGATAAGATGAAGGTTGGAATTATTGGCACCGGCTATGTCGGCCTAGTAACGGGGACTTGCTTCGCGGAGATGGGAAACGAAGTCGTCTGCGTAGATGTGGATGAAGACAAGGTTGAGGGGCTGCGCAATGGCAAGCTGCCGATCTTTGAACCGGGACTTGAGGTCTATCTTCATAGAAACCTGCGTGAGGATCGTTTGTCGTTTACGACGAGCCTCGCGGATGCAGTAAGTGCCTGTGATTTGCTCTTCCTGGCGCTTCCGACGCCGCCGGGAGCGGATGGGTCGGCTGATCTTTCGTTTGTGCTCGGCGTCACGAAGGACATCGCCGATCTACTAACGTCCGATCCAGCTTCTTCTTACAAGGTGGTCGTCAACAAGAGTACCGTTCCTGTCGGGACCGCCGAGCGCGTCGCACGCGTTCTTGTCGCAGAGGGACTAAAGGCCGGTGAGGATTTTGATGTCGTATCGAATCCCGAATTTCTGCGGGAGGGAGTAGCTGTCGACGACTTCATGAAACCGGAACGAGTGATCGTCGGCACGTCCAGTGAGCGAGCCGCAAAGCTTATGCGTCGTCTCTACGAGCCCTTCGTTCGCCAGGGAAACCCGATACTGGTCATGGATGAACGCTCTTCAGAGATGACCAAGTATGCCGCAAATGCCTTCCTCGCAACGAAGATCACCTTCATGAACGAAATCGCAAACGTTTGTGAGCTGGTCGGTGCGAATGTAGATGAAATCCGTAGGGGAATCGGACTTGATAGCCGCATCGGAAACAAGTTCCTCTACGCCGGAATCGGTTTTGGCGGAAGTTGTTTTCCGAAGGATGTCCAGGCCTTGGAAAGAACGGCTTCCGAACACAGCTACGATTTCCAGATCCTGCAGGCAGTTCTCGATGTAAACGATAAGCAGCGGAGCAAGCTGGCCGAGCAGGTGATCGCACACTTCGGAGGATCGTTGTCAGGGAAGACGGTCGCTGTGTGGGGGCTTGCATTCAAGCCGAATACGGACGACGTCCGCGAGGCTCCGGCACACATTATTATTCGACGTCTGCTGGAGGGCGGTGCGGTCGTCCGTGCTTTCGATCCGGAGGCAATCGAGACAACCCGCCGCGTACTCGGAGATACCATTACCTACTGCACGGATGACTACTCAGCTCTCGAGGGTGCGGACGTGCTTGTGATCTGTACCGAGTGGCACGAGTTCCGTCGGCCTGACTTCAAGAGGATCAGGGGGCTACTTCGGCAACCTCTCATATTTGACGGTCGCAACCTCTATGCCGAAGAGACAATGCGAGAGTATGGGTTCGAATACTATAGCATCGGCCGCCCGCCGGTTCGACCCTCCGAGACCGCCAAGACTGAAGTCACCACTCACAACGGCATGTCATGACACGACCCCGCACTCTTATTACTGGCGGAGCAGGTTTCATAGGCTCGCATCTTTGCGATCGCTTTCTGGCCGAGGGGCACGAGGTGATCTGCATGGACAACTTGATCACGGGTAATCCTGACAACATCGCCCACCTGATCGGCAACGACGATTTCAAGTTCATCCATCATGATGTGACGAATTTCATCTACGTTGCCGGTGAATTAGACTATGTATTGCATTTCGCCAGCCCCGCTTCTCCGATCGACTATTTAGAGTTGCCCATTCAGACGCTGAAGGTCGGCGCTCTCGGAACGCACAAGGCGCTCGGTTTGGCGAAGTCCAAGGGGTCTCGCTTTCTGCTGGCCTCGACCAGCGAGGTCTACGGAGATCCACTGACGCATCCGCAGGACGAAACGTACTGGGGCAACGTTAATCCGATTGGAGTGAGGGGCGTGTATGACGAGGCGAAACGGTTTGCCGAGTCGCTGACGATGGCGTACCATCGATACCACGGTGTCGAGACGCGGATCGTCCGCATTTTCAATACCTATGGTCCCAGGATGAGAAAGAGCGACGGAAGAGTCGTTTCCAATTTCATCAACCAGGCACTGGACGGAGATCCCCTCACGGTATACGGAGACGGGTCTCAGACTCGCTCTTTTCAATATGTTGACGACCTTATCGAAGGCATCTATCGACTGCTCTTGAGCGACGAAGCGGAGCCAGTAAATATTGGCAATCCGGATGAGACAACCATCCTCGAGTTCGCTCGGGAAATCAAGGAACTTACCGATTCCGCTAGTGAGATCGTGTTTGAGCCGCTTCCGGAAGACGACCCCAAGATTCGACAACCGAACATCGCCAGGGCCAAGGCCCTGCTCGATTGGGAGCCGACCATAGAACGGCGTGAGGGGATCCGTCGCACGACGGAGTACTTTCGATCCCTCCACACCGGAGTAACTTCGGGCGACTAGGCGTACACCTCTCCCAATCGCTCACTGGAGTCGACTAAGTGTTCGAAACGGTTCATCTCGGCTGGGAGGCGTTGCTGACTCTTGGCGTCATCGTGATAATGGTTGTCACCTTGGCGAGGGACGCAGCTCGGCCTGATCTCGTACTGCTGGGAAGTCTCGGAATTCTTCTGGTCGCGGGTGTGGTTACGCCGGTGCAGGCATTCGCCGGGTTCAGCAACTCTGCGGTTCTGGCGGTGGGAGCTCTGTTCATTGTCGCCGCCGGGTTGCAGAGGACCGGCGCGCTGGTCGTCCTTGACGGCCTGTTGTTCTCACGGTCGAAACGTCCATTCGTGTTTCTTCCCAGACTGATGTTGCCGACTTCCTTCCTGTCGGCCTTCCTCAACAACACACCGATCGTGGCCATGTTCATGCCGCGCGTCCAGCGCTGGTGCGAGACGCATGGCGTTCCGTCGTCAAAGGTATTGATGCCGCTGTCCTTTGCAGCAATACTGGGTGGAATGGCGACACTCATCGGTACCTCGACGAACATTGTGGTGTCCGGACTCATGGAGTCGGCCGGGATGGAGCCGATGGGGATGTTCGAGTTGGCATGGATCGGCGTTCCTGCAGCCATCGCAATAACCATTTACTTTGCCATCGGCGGACATCGGTTACTGCCGGATCGGACGGTAGATTCTGCCGCGCTGGAGGATGGGTTGAAAGACTGTCTCTTCGAGATCAGGGTCGATGACGATACGGCGATCGTTGGCAAGACAGTGGAAGAGGCGGACTTGCGAGCTCTTGGCAATGCATACCTCGTGCACCTGCGCAGGGGACGCCGATTCGTCCCCGTGCGCCCGCAGATAGGACTCGAAGCCGGTGATATTCTATCGTTCACGGGTAAGCCTGATGCGATCGATCACCTTCTCGAAAGGCCGGGCCTGGTGCGGGCGCTACCGGCGCCGGACACCTCTCCGGACGGGTCGCTGCCGATTTTCGAGGCCGTTGTCGCCGACACTTCGTCGCTGGTAGGCCGGACCCTGCGTGAGGCCAGTTTCCGCGAGAAGTACGGAGGTGTAGTGCTTGCCATTCAGCGGAAGAACGAGCAATTGGCGGGGTCACTCGGCCGGATTCCGATCAAGGCGGGCGACTTGCTGTTGATCGAGGCTGAGAACCGGTTTGCCCGGCGATGGAATGCCAACCGCGACGACTTCTACCTCGTCGCACCGCGAAAGCAGGATCGTGTTCTGCCCAAGACGAGTCGAGCGCCGGTGGCTACTGTGATCATGCTGGGGATGATCGGGCTGGTTACTGCCGGAGTCATGCCGATCGTAACGGCATCCTTCGCAGCAGCACTTGGGATGATTGCGACGAAGTGCCTCTCGTTTCGAGAGGCAAAGGCGAGCGTCGATATATCGGTGCTATTGATCATCGCGGCGGCGCTGGGTATCGGCAAAGCCGTTGAGGTGACCGGCCTCGCGCAGGCGTCGGCCGGCTTGATTGTAGGGGCGACCGCAGTTCTGGGCCCCCTTGCTCTGCTCGTCGCCCTCTATCTGACGACCAACGTCCTAACCGAGCTGATTACCCACAAGGCTGCCGCGGTCCTGATGTTTCCGGTAGCCCTTGCAGCGGCCGCTGATCTCGGATACGACCCACGACCATTTGCCTTCATCGTGGCGATTGCCGCGGCGGCTTCCTTCGTTACCCCAATCGGATATCAGACGAATCTGATGGTGCTAGCGGCGGGCGGCTATCGGTACCGCGATTTCGTGCGAAACGGCCTACCGGTGGCGTTGATCGTGATGTGCATTGCCGTTGCGGTTGCTTCGGTGGTGTGGTTGTAGGCAGGGGAGGAATACTGCTCCGCTGACCGATTAAGTTTGGGAGGATTCAAGCGATAAACGTACCTTTAGGGTGCTTCGTCCCACCGGAGTCCTTTTTTTGCAGCGTGTGCCCGCGGTGTGTCGCCATTGCACAATAGTAATGGCTGCTTCAAGCGTGGTGCCCGTCCCGACATCCCACCGAAATCCCGACAAATCTTCCCAAAAGATGGAATTTGCAACATTGATCGAACCCCATGGCGGGGAACTGTGTGACCTTATTGCCACCGGCAAAGCTTCCGACGAACTTAAGGAGGAGGCGCTTGGTCTTCCTTCCATCTCACTGACTCCCCGTCAGGTCTGCGACATAGAGCTGCTTCTTAATGGCGGCTTCTCGCCCCTGAAAGGGTTCATGGGCCGCGACGACTACGATGCAGTCGTTGACAGCATGCGCCTGTCCTCCGGAGTCCTTTGGCCGATGCCGATCACGCTCGACGTATCGGAGGAAACGGCCGCCGGTCTGAAGGAAGGAGATCGCATCGCCCTTCGCGACCAGACGGGCCTGCTGCTCGCGATCCAGACGGTCAGCGACGTGTGGAAGGTGGACAAGGAGCGTGAAGCAGAGAAGGTGTTCGGCTCGACGAGCAAAGCGCACCCGGCTGTAGGGTACCTGTTTGATGACGCGGGCACGCATTACGTTGGTGGCAAGCTCGATGGTGTCGCACTGCCGACGCACTACGACTTTCACGACCTGCGCCGGACGCCGGCCGAGTTGCGCGCCGAGTTTGAGAAAGACGGGTGGACGACGGTCGTCGCGTTTCAAACGCGCAACCCGATGCACCGTGCCCATAAGGAGCTCACGGACCGTGCGGCCGAGGAGATCGGCGGTCACCTGTTGATCCATCCGGTGGTCGGCATGACGAAGCCGGGCGACATTGACTACTACACGCGCGTCCGCTGTTACAAGCGGTTGCTCGACCACTACACCCACGACCGCGCGATGCTGAGCCTTCTTCCGCTGGCGATGCGCATGGGCGGTCCTCGTGAGGCTGTATGGCACGCGATCATCCGCAAGAACTACGGATGCACGCACCTGATTGTGGGCCGAGACCATGCGGGTCCGGGCAACGACGAGAACGGCGAGCCATTTTACGGTCCTTACGACGCCCAGGAGATGGTTACCGAGGTGAGCGAGGAGCTGCACATCGAGATGGTGCCGTTCAAGCTCATGGTGTACTCGCCGGGCATCGATGGCTACAAGCCGATCGACGAGGTGAAGGAAGGAGAGGAGACCCTCAGCATTTCCGGCACCGAGCTGCGTCAGCGGCTGGCGGACGGCGCGGAGATACCGTCGTGGTTCTCCTATGCTGACGTCGTCGAGGAGCTGCGTAAGACGCACCCGCCCAAGAAGCAGCAGGGCTTTACTGTGTTCTTCACGGGCCTGTCCGGTTCCGGCAAGTCGACCATCGCCAACGCCCTTATGGTTAAGCTTCTCGAGTGGGGCGGCCGGCCGGCCACGCTGCTGGATGGCGATGTGGTTCGCACCCATCTATCGAAGGGGCTTGGCTTCAGTGCTGAGGATCGCTCCACGAACGTGCAGCGGATCGGGTATGTGGCGAGTGAGATCACCAAGCACCGCGGCATCTGCGTCTGCGCTCCGATCGCGCCGTACGAGGCCGATCGACGGGCGAACCGAAACCTGATCGAGCAGTCGGGAGGCTACTTCGAGGTCTTCGTCGACACACCACTCGAGGTCTGTGAGCAGCGCGACGTCAAGGGACTCTATGCCAAGGCGCGTGCAGGCATCATCAAGGGCTTCACCGGGATCGACGATCCTTACGAGGCGCCGACCGATGCCGAGATTGTGCTCGATTCTACGAAGTACTCGGCTGAGGAGTGTGCCGATCAGATAATGTCGCGGCTTAAGGAAGAGGGGTACTTGGGTTAGGGTTTAGGCAACCCCTTGCGCATAAACCCATGAAGGTTCTCTTTATCGCGAGCGTCGAGCGGAGCGGTAGCACGATCCTGCAGAATGTGCTTGCTCAGTCCGAGTCCGTTTTTGCGGCGGGCGAGGTCCGAAATCTGTGGGATCGCGGACTCGGCGATAATCGGCCGTGCGGTTGCGGAACTCCAATTCGCGAGTGCTCAGTCTGGACATCCGTGTTGCGCGAGGCCTTCGGTGGTGTCGATCTGGTGGATGCGCGGCAGATGGCCCGCTTGCGCGATAGAGCGCGAGCGCGCCACGTACCTACGCTGCGACTACCGTTTGGAAAGACACTAGTCAAACACCGACTCGGGGAGTATCCCGAGGCTCTCGTCGGCGTGTATCGTAGTATCGCTTCGGTTTCGGGCTGTGAGGTAGTCCTGGATACGTCCAAGTCTCCGTTGCTGCTTCCTTTTCTCGTAGGACATGCATCCTTTGAACTGTATGTCATTCATCTGATCCGCGATCCGCGAGGCGTAGAGTACTCGTTTCAGAAGCGAAAGGTCAGTGGGCACAAGCGGCTCAAGGATCACTCCACCGCGAAAGGTGCGCTGCACTGGATACTGATGAACAAGGCGATCGAAGACGTGCTGGGAAGAGTGGATTGCATGTCAATGACTCTGCGGTACGAAGACTTCACTGAACGCCCGCGGGAGTGCTCTGACATCATCTTGAACTGGATGGGGGTGGAAAGTGCATTACCATGGACCAATGGCGTGTCGCTCCACATGACTCCCACACACACGATTGTCGGAAGTCCACATCGTTTCAATACCGGAAACGTTGCAATTCGGAAAGACGAGAAGTGGAGGACGTTACTTCCGCGTGAGAATGCTTCGCGGGCATGGCGCATTGCGGGTTCTTTTGCAAAGCGATACGGGTATCAAGAATCGTGACTCGCCGCTTACAGGTATTCCGCGACAGGATCTCAACCGTGCTGGACCGGAATACGTTTGCGCGAGCGCTTGCTGGCGGCGCTGCTGTTGTTTTTGGGATTCAGATTGTCAGTTTCGTTCTGCGCTACGTCTCACAGGTGCTGTTTGCGAGGTGGTTGGGCGTTGAGGAGTACGGCATCTTCGTCTTCTGTATTGCGAGCGCCACGTTATTGGCTATTCCGAGTGCTCTCGGTTACCCGAGTATGGTGCTTCGCTTCATTCCTGAATACCTGCAGCTCGGAAAACCTGACTATGTGAAAGGTGTAATTCGAGCGGGACTCGTTATCCCAACGTTGGTTGGCGTCGTGCTGGCCGCTGCGGTGGCTGTTTGGTTGATGGCAGCTGGTTCGGCTATCGTTGATGCAAAGTTCCAAGCGCTGACAGTAGGCGTTTGGTTGGTTCCGTTTCTTGTGCTGATGTCACTCTTGCTGCAGTCGTCGAGAGGATTATCGCGAATGGTGCTCGCGTACGCACCATCATTTGTAGGTCGTCATGCACTGCTCCTCGCAATAGCAGCGGTAGCCGTGTTCGTAGGAGCATCACTCGACGCGATCCGACTGCTATACTTTTCGCTAGCCACACTGGCAATCGTGTCTCTATCACACGCTGTACTCATGTGGCGAGCAACACCCAATCCCGTCCGGTCCGTACGCCCGGCCTACGATCTGCGGCGTTGGAACGGTGTCGCGTTGCCGCTTCTGCTGGTGGCTGGTTTTAACGTCATTCTTGATCAGACGGACGTAATTCTATTGGGCCTCTTTCGGGATGTCGGTGAAGTGGGCATCTACAATGCCGGCCTCAAGACGTCGGTGCTGGTAACATTCGTTTTGACGGGTGTCAACGCGGTGGCCGCGCCGCGCATATCGGAACTCTGGGTCAAAGAGGATCTCGGTGGCTTGCAGCGGCTTATCACGTCAGTGGCTCGACTATCCTTTTGGCCGTCGCTGTTGATCGCAATATTGCTCGGACTGCTGGCGACGCCAATTCTATCGTTGTTCGGGAGCGAGTTCGTCGTCGGCAAAGTGGCGATGCTGATTTTGATCGTCGGGCGGCTCGTGAATGCGGGAGCCGGCGCAGTCGGTTACATCATGAACTTGACCGGCCATCAGAGGATTTCTGCTCGTGTGTTTGCGTGGGCGGCTTTAATGAACGTCGTGCTCAATGTGATGCTTATACCAAAGTTCGGTATGGTCGGGGCAGCGCTGGCAACAATGATTACAATGGTTACCTGGAACGTCTGGCTCAGCCGGCTCGCGTTCGAACACACTACGATCCGGTCATCCATTCTGTACTCGCTATTTGATAAACGAGGATAGTGCATGATGTCCGAGAATAGCCTCGCGGCCAGAGTCTCCGACCACAGCGTCGTGGCGGGGTTGCCGAGCTTCCTCATCATAGGTGCTCACAAGGGCGGGACCACGTCGTTCTTCAACTATATCGGAGGGCACCCTGATGTTTTTATTCCTCGCGTGAAGGAGCCCCGGTTCTTTGCCCTCGAGAACGATCCGCTGGACTACCGGGGGCCGCAAGATCCGGCTGCACGATGCGAGTACACAACATGGGAACAGTACAGGACGCTGTTCGACTGTAGCGATGCGTTCCGTGCATCCGGTGAGGCATCAACGCTCTACTTGTATTCTGATGACGCCGCCACGCGAATCGCGCGGTACTTGCCGGACGTGCGAATCATCGCGATGCTTCGAAACCCGGCTGAACGTGCATACTCGAATTTTGTCTATGCGCGGCGCGATGGTCGCGAGCCCTTGGAGAGCTTTGAGGAGGCGCTGGCGGAGGAGTCCAATCGGATCGCATTGCGTTGGGGGCCATTGTGGCACTACCGATCGAAAGGCTTCTACGGAAAGCAGCTGCAGCGCTATTTTTCTTTATTCCCCGAGTCGCAGATTCGCGTTTACCTCTTCGAGGAGTTTAGGAAGGACCCGGTAGCAGTGACGCAGGACGCGTACGAATTCCTGGGCGTTGATCCGACGTTTGTACCGAACACATCGGTACGATTCAATCGATCCGGCCAAGTGAGGAATCTGAAACTTCAGAGATGGCTGTCTAGCGAGTCTATCCTGCGTTCGTCCATCAAGAAACTCATCCCATCCCGCTGGGCACACAAGATGCGCAATGCTGTTGATTCGCTTAACCTAGCTGACTCGGATCCGCTCGACGCATCGGTTCGGAGATCTCTCATGGATGGCTACGCCGACGACATTGCTTTGTTGGAGAAGCTTTTGGGTAGGGACTTGTCGCTGTGGCTCGAGAGTTCGAAGGTATGACGGGTTCGCACGAGAATAGCCGCGGTAGACTGCCGGATTTCCTCGTCGTCGGCGCTGCCAAGTCAGGCACGACGGCGCTGTATCGACACCTTGCGCAGCATCCGCAGGTATTCATGAGCGAGAACAAGGAGCCCCACTTCTTCTCGTTCGTCGATCGGCAGGTACGATTCGTCGGGCCGGGTGACGATTGGCTGAATAACAACACAGTCACCGATCAGCGACGATACGCGCAACTCTTTGCGAATGCACAGCCCGAACAGATCGCTGGTGAGGCCTCTGCTATGTATCTGTACGTCGAGGGCACGGCAGAGAGGATTATGCAGTTGCTTCCGGAAGCAAAACTGATTGCGATGTTGCGGCATCCCGTTGACAGGGCCTACTCCGCATTCAATCATTTGCGTCGTGACGGGAGAGAGCCGGAGGAATCGTTTTTCGATGCACTTGCCAGGGAGGAACAACGCGTCCGAGATGGATGGGCGCCGATCTGGCACTATCGCAGAATGGGTAACTACGCGTCGCAGCTGCAGGCGTATCGCGATTTTATCGACAGCGGGCAGATGCTCGTCGTACTGTACGACGACTTCCGATCCGATCCCGATACGGTTGTGGCGCAGGTTGGGGAGTTTCTTGGTATCAACGCCCCGCCATCGACCGAATCTACCCGATACAATCAGTCAGGCATACCG
>JAHHLP010000564.1 GCA_018679295.1 Rhodothermia bacterium | reverse complement strand
TTCTTGCCGCGGCCGGAGCGTTTCTGCGCAGACTTCCGACGATGCCGCTCCTGGGCCGACCGGGCGTTCTTGCCCTTGCCGCGCTCTTGCGAATCCTTGTTGTCATCCCTGTCGCCCTGCTTTCCCGACTTTCGCGAGTGGGCCGGCCGATGGCGTCGTCCCCGCCTATGCGGGGCAGCGGAGATCTCCGTGGTTCCAACTTCCGGCTTCTTCGCCGAAAGAAACTCGATAATCAAGGGCAGATTATCGGATAGATCGGAGAAGTGAAGAAAGGCGTCGGATTTCTGACCAATGTCGACGAATGCCGCCTGTATGTTTGGCAGGACGCGGCGAATCCGTCCTAGATGGATGTCGCCGATGGTCCGTTCATTCTCGGGACCCTCGAAATACATCTCAACCAGCTCGCCGTTATCGACGATAGCAATTCTGGTTTGGTCTTTCTCCGCATTAATAACAATCTCTTTTCCCATGAATCTATGAGACACGCGGCTCGAAGTGCTTCGGTGAATCGCAGTGATTCATCCGGACAGGACTCGACACGTAGGCACTGGCCCCCGGGGGGCGAATGCGTAGATAGGATGATCGTCCTGTAGAGCCCGGTACCGCTTATCTGGCCAACAGCGATGAGCGGAATAGGTACGCTCTCTGCCGCCGGATGCGGTGGGTGACCGGGCCGGCTTGCAAGCCGAACCGCAAAGTGGTTGATGACATTCCAGATGGCCTTGAGCGCGTACACCAATGGAAAGACGGTAACCGCGAGTCTTCCCTTGGGAATCGATATGGTCGATACGCTGATCATGGTGCCGGACTGGCCGTGCCCTCATCGGAGGGCTAAATAAAAATCTGTACATCCGCAGCGGGCCTGCATGCGCGCGCGAGCGGACTCCAACCGCCGCGTCGCACTGAGGCGACGCCTGGCGGGTCTGGGGCGCGGGAAAAGTACGAACTCACTGTCCGGCAGACAAGACGGTTGAAAGCAGCATGAAGCGCTTGAGGTCCTGCTGCGGGCTCCGTTCGGAACGATTCCCGAGTCTAAACAGTGATTGAATCTGTCCGCCGCGTGAAGGATCCGTCGCCCAGATCGTTTAGAAATAAATTCTTTACGCAGGGCGGTTCCGTTCAATTATATTCGAACAGGCGCTCATGCGCCCCGTAGCTCGTAATGCGCGATACAGACGAGCGACTCAATCGAACTGCCTTGATAGTATCGAGCTTTTCGCCAATCTCATAAGCGACTTCCGGCACTAGTGCCCGGACTCAGCTCGCATCAATCGCCGAATAATGGCCACCCAGACGAATTCAACAGAAAAGGTCAAGTCTCGAGGCCTCGAAGGCGTCGTTGCGCTCGATACTGAGTTGTCTTTCATCGACGGCCAAGTTGGCGAGCTGGTGTACGCGGGATACGACATTCGCGACCTCGCCAAGCACACCTCATTTGAGGAGGTCGCGTTCTTGCTATGGCACGGTCGCCTTCCCAACAAGAGCGAGTTGTCCGACCTGGAATCGCGACTTCGTTCCGAGCGCACGCTGGCACCCATGATCCTCGACGTGCTCGCGGCGACGCCGGAGGACGCCAACCCAATGGCTGCTCTTCGTACGGCGACGTCGGCTCTCGCTCATTTTGACGGCGAAGCGGAAGACCCCTCCCGAGAGGCCAACCTCCGAAAGGCGATTCGACTGACAGCACGCATACCTTCGATCATCGCTTCGTTTGACCGTGTCCGGAAGGGGAAGGCGGCGATTTCGCCTAAAGGTGAAGGGTCGACGGCCTTTGACTTCCTGTACATGCTCAATGGAGAGGAGCCGGGCGAAGCGGCCGAAAACACGTTCGACGTGTGCCTGGTGCTCCATGCGGAACATGGTCTGAACGCGTCGACCTTTGCCGCGCGCGTGATCAGTGCCACCCTGTCCGACATGTACTCCGCGGTGACCGGTGCGATCGGTGCATTGAAAGGACCGCTCCACGGTGGCGCTAACATCGAAGTGATGAAAACGTTGCTCCAACTCGATGCATCCGGGCGGAACCCGCGCGAGTTTGTGCTCGACAAACTGCAGCGCAAAGAAAGAATAATGGGATTCGGGCACCGCGTCTACAAGACCATGGATCCGCGGGCCGCCATCCTTCGAGATATGGTGGAGGACCTAAGCGAGGAAAGCGGCAACCGAAAGCTCTACGATATGAGCATGGAGATCATGGAGACCATGGAAAAGGAAAAGGGGCTTTATCCCAACGTCGATTTCTTCAGCGCTTCCGTCTACAACATGCTCGGTATCGACACGGACCTGTACACCCCTATCTTTGCAATGAGTCGCATCACCGGATGGACCGCCCATCTGCTCGAGCAGTGGAAAGACAATCGTCTCATCCGCCCGAGGGCCGAATACACTGGACCGAAAGGTTTGCAGATCGTCCCGATCGAACGGAGGTAACGGTGTCGGTTCGCACGCGACCCAGGTACATGTTAGATTTTGACGCGGATTCGGTCGCAGGGGCGACCATGCGGAACTTTCAGAAATTTTTGAAAGTTTGAAATGAGAGTTTTCGAAAGCCCAGGGATTGAGATTTATGGGTGACTATGGCAGGAAGGTGAAGGTGATTTTTTCGTCACCGATTGGCCGCAAAGTACTAACCGGCATTACCGGCCTGGGCCTTACGGTCTTCGTAATTGGTCACATGTTGGGTAATCTGACGTACTTCAGTTCGGATCCCAACGCGTACAACTCGTACTCCCACACGCTCATCAGCCTCGGCCCGCTTCTGTACATCGTCGAGCTGGGACTGCTTGCTTTTGTGATCGTCCACATCGTCCTCGGTGTGAAGATATATCTGGGCAAGAAGGCGGCTCGACCCGTGGACTATGCGGAGTACAAGTCCGCTGGAGAACCCAGTAGACAAAGCTCCTCTTCGCGAACCATGATTGTCACCGGACTCATCCTTATGGTGTTTCTGGTCTTCCACATTCTGTCGTTCAAGTATGGGCCGGGTATGGCGGAAGGATATGTCGTGATGGTCGATGGCGAGGAGATTCGCGACCTCAAGCGGCTGATGGAGGAGAAATTCCAGCACCCTCTGTACGCATTCGGCTATCCGGCGGTGATGCTGCTTCTTGCATTCCACCTTCGTCACGGTATTTGGAGCGCTCTACAGTCGCTCGGTGCGATGACGCCTCGACTCACGCCGCTGATCTACACTCTCGGAGGGGTCCTCGCCGCGCTCATCGCGCTAGGGTTCCTTGTGCTTCCCCTCTGGATTTTCTTTAGCGGAGGTGCGTCATGATTTTGGATTCGAAGGTGCCGGCGGGACCGCTACAGGAAAAGTGGGATAACTACAAGAACTCGGTTGCTCTGGTCAACCCCGCCAACAAGCGAAAGTACACGGTGCTTGTGGTAGGGACAGGTCTGGCTGGTGGATCGGCTGCGGCGTCACTGGCCGAACTTGGCTACAACGTCAAGAGCTTCTGCATACAGGATTCCGCGCGACGTGCGCACAGCATTGCGGCGCAGGGTGGTATCAACGCCGCCAAGAACTACCCGAACGACGGAGACACCGTCTGGCGGCTCTTCTACGATACCATCAAAGGCGGCGACTACAGGGCTCGCGAGGCAAACGTCTATCGTCTCGCGCAGATAAGCAATAGCATCATAGACCAGTGCGTCGCGCAGGGCGTACCGTTTGCTCGTGAGTATGGCGGTCTGCTGGATAATCGATCTTTCGGCGGTGCCCAGGTATCGCGAACATTTTACTCGCGTGGCCAGACGGGGCAGCAGCTGTTGCTGGGTGCCTATCAGGCCATGGCGCGGCAAATCGACGCGGGCAAGATTGAGATGATGCCGCGGCGTGAGATGCTCGACCTCGTGGTCGTAGACGGACGTGCACGCGGAATCATCACCCGCAACCTTGTGACCGGTGAATTGGAGCGGCATGTCGGTGACGCGGTCCTGCTCTCTACCGGTGGTTACGGAAACGTCTACTACTTGTCGACGAACGCCAAGAACTCAAACGTGACCGCAGCTTGGCGCTGCCACAAACGCGGCGCGCACTTTGCAAACCCGTGCTTCACGCAGATTCATCCGACGTGCATTCCCGTTTCGGGCGACTATCAGTCCAAGCTTACGCTGATGAGTGAAAGCTTGCGCAACGACGGACGGGTATGGGTGCCCAAGGAGACAGGAGATCCGCGACCGCCTTCGGAGATACCGGAAGATGAGCGGGACTACTACCTGGAGCGACGGTATCCCAGTTTCGGCAACCTCGTTCCGAGGGATGTGGCTTCGAGGGCGGCCAAGGCCGTGACGGATCAGGGACGCGGCGTCGGAGAGACCGGCTTGGCCGTCTACCTCGATTTCCGGGACGCGATCAATCGCCTCGGCAAGAACGTGATCGAGGAGCGGTACGGAAACCTCTTTGAGATGTATGAGAGGATTACGGGCGAGGACCCGTACCAGGTGCCGATGAGCATCTTCCCGGCCGTTCACTACACCATGGGCGGTTTGTGGGTCGATTACGAACTCATGAGCAACATCCTGGGTCTTTTCGTGCTCGGCGAAGCAAATTTCTCGGATCATGGGGCGAACCGACTCGGTGCCAGCGCTCTCATGCAAGGCCTGGCCGACGGCTACTTTGTTATTCCTTACACGCTAGGTGGTTATCTGGCGGGCATGGATGCCGGAGACACCGATACGAATACCGCCGAGTTTGCCCAGGCGGAAGACGAGTCTCGAGCGCGGATCGACAAGCTGTTGTCGGTGCAAGGTGACAAGACGGTTACCGAGTTTCATCGCGAGCTTGGCAGACTCGTCTGGGACCACGTTGGGATGTCCAGGACCAAGGAAGGCCTGCAGGGTGTGCTGTCCGAAATACAGCGGCTGCGCGAGGAATTCTGGGAGAACGTTCGCATTCCGGGTACGCCGGACACATTCAACAAGAACCTCGAGTTCGCCGGTCGTGTCGCCGACTTCATGGAGTTGGCTGAACTGATGGCACTCGATGCCATCGACCGTGACGAATCCTGCGGCGCGCACTTTCGCGAAGAGTATCAGTCTCCCGAGGGAGAGGCGCTTCGAAACGACGATGACTATGCCTACGTCGCGTCGTGGGAATACACCGGAGAGGTCTCCAAGCCCAAGCTGCACAAAGAGGAGCTCGAGTTTGAAAACGTGAAGCTCACCACAAGATCGTACAAATAGTAGCCTCGTAACAGACGTAGACATGGCTGATCGGATGACCATACATCTCAAGATCTGGCGCCAGGAGGGGCCGGATGCACCGGGGCGTTTCGAGCGCTACACCGTTGAGGATGCCAATTCGCACATGTCGTTTCTCGAGCTGTTGGATGTACTCAATGAGCAGCTCATACGTGAGGGGACTGACCCGGTGGAGTTTGATCACGACTGTCGCGAGGGCATCTGCGGCTCGTGCGGCGTCGTGATTGACGGCATCGCCCACGGCCCACAACGACGGACATCGGCGTGCCAGCTGCACATGCGGCACTATGCGGACGGAGATACGATCGTCGTCGAGCCGTGGCGAGCCAAGGCGTTTCCCATTGTTCGGGATCTGGTTGTGGATCGAGCTGCAATGGATCGCATCGTAGAGGCGGGTGGTTACGTATCGGTAGACACTGGGGGAGCACCGGACGCAAACGCGATTCCTGTCCCGAAAGTGAGTTCGGATGAAGCGTTTGACTATGCGGCATGTATCGGGTGTGGCGCTTGTATAGCCGCGTGCCCGAACTCCTCGGCTTCATTGTTTACCGGAGCGAAGATCGCGCATCTTGCCGCTTTGCCGCAGGGTCATCCCGAGCGTGCGCGTCGCGTCGTGCGGATGGTTGAGAAGATGGAGGCGGAAGGATTCGGCGACTGCTCGAATCACGCGGAGTGCGAGGCCGTCTGCCCGAAGGGCATCTCGATATCGGCGATCGCCACGATGCGGCGTGAATACATGAAGGCGGCTTTTGCGGGTCAGGACGTATAGCGCCAGGTCGCGTACCGTCAGGTCGCGTACCGTCAGGTCGCGTACCGCCAAGCAACGAACCCCCAGATACGTAGAGCTACGTCACGCATTGTCCTGACAAGTCGGCCGCTGGTTAGTCCGAACGCGCCGGGTTTCCCTCACCCACTCAGGAGAGAATCTTCAGGCGCTGTCCGACGACGATCTTTGTGCCGCTCAGATTATTCCACCGTCGCAGCTGACTCACGGTTACCCCGTGCCGGCGGGCGATCTTCCCCAGCGTGTCGCCGCGTCGCACCTTGTAGCTGACGGTCTTGCCCGCTGCCTCTGCGGCCTCCTTGCTGACTACCAGCTTCTGCCCCGGGTGGATGACGGATCCGCGTATACCGTTCCACTCCCTGAGAGACGCAACGGTCAGGCCGTGCTTGGCTGCGATCGATGCCAGATTGTCTCCGCGCTGCACCGTGTAGGTCGAACTCGTCGATTCTTTGGCATCAACGAACAGCTTCAGCTTCTGCCCGACATTGATGCGGCTTCCCCTTATGCTGTTCCACCGGCGAAGCTGACTCGCCGTCACTCCGTACTTCTCGGCGATCTCTCCGAGCGTGTCCCCGCGCCGGACCGTGTACACGATTCGTGTGGTTCCGGGGCGGTCTTCATCCGCATTGTCAGCTTTGCGGCTCGGTGCGTTGACGTTCTTGCTTGCTTCCGATCGCTGCACCAGTTTGGCTGCGGTCGACGGGATGTCCGTCATGGCGGGACCTGCGATCGGGCGAACCATGCGGACACCGTAACGGACGGTGAGTCCGCCGGCCGCCATCAGATCTTCGCCTTCGTCCGGCATGCCGTAGTCGCGAAGCGGAACGGCGAGGCGTTGTCCAACACGAATGCGTGAACTCTTGAGACCGTTGCTATTCATGAGTTGGCGCCAGGAAACGCCATACTTGGATGCGATCACGCTCAACGTCTCGCCCTGCTTGACAACATGTTCGTCCAGCGGACGCCGATAGCTTTCGGGTAGTTCGCGGTAGGCTTCCGCGAACGCCTCGTAGGTCCCCATGGGAATGCGAACCCAGTAGGGGGTCCGAGAAGGAGGAAGGGTGGAACGACGCAGTTCGGGATTCAACGCCCGAATAGTCGTCCGATCGGTCCCTGCCATCTCCGCGATGCGCGTAAGGCTGAGCATCCCGTACACGGGGACGTGGTGATATTCGTAGGATGGGCCGGGCTCCCCCTTCTGCAAGCCGAACGCCTCCGGTTGCGACACCATCAGAGACGTCGCGATGAACATTGGCACGTAGTTGCGAGTCTCTCTCGGGATGTACCGGTAGACGTCCCAGAACGTAGCCTTCCGATTCAGGCCGCGCTCGACGCGGCGGAGGTGTCGTCGAAGTTTGCCGGGACTGTAGTTGTAGCCCGCGAGTGCAAGATGCCAGTCTCCGAACATCTTGTACAGATCCTTCAGATGCCGGGCAGCCGCTCTTGTCGATTTCTCGGGGTCCATTCGCTCATCGACCCAATTGTCGACCTCCAGTCCGTAGTGACGGCCGGTGGCCGAAATGAACTGCCACATGCCGACGGCCCGCGCCCAGCTGCGCGCGCGCGGGTTCAATCCGCTCTCGATCATCGCCAGGTACTTCAGCTCATCCGGTACTCCTTCTTCGGCGAAGATCTCCTCGATCATGGGGAGATAGGTGTCCGCGCGCGACAGCCAGCCATGGATATGACGATCCGGTTCCCGCAACAGATACAGCACACTCGACTCTACAAGCCGGTTCATGGTCATCGGAACCTCAGTCGATATCGGACCGAGTTCCGGCATTGCGTCTACATCCTCCAGAAGAGGCTCGGACAGTTCGTTCATTGAGGCGAACATTCTGGCTCGGAAGCCGAATATGCCGCCAAGCGCTGGCGAGAGAGAATCTACAGCCCCATACACGGCCTCATACTCGGACACCACGCTTCTGAAAAGCTCTCGATACCGGTCCAGCGTGTCGACACCCGCACCGCGCGACAGCCGCAGCAGATCCTCAACCGCCTCGTCGAGCATCCGCTCTACCGCGACGCTATCCTCGCGGGCATGCGCTGCCAGGATCTCTGCCTGGGACCGATAGATACCGGACATCAGCCGGAGGATTTCTTCATTGGAGAGGTACTCGACATCGATCAACGAGTCGTCCGCGAGCGCGTCATCAACGTCACCTGCTTGACTGGCCCGTTGTGGCACTTTGCGTTCGATGTCCGCGTCCGAAGACTGAGCGGTCGCCGAAATCGGCGCAGCAAGCAAGAAGAAGACAATCAGCGTGGACGCCAAAGCCACGCGGCCCATGTAGAATGAATGCATCGGATCTATCGATCTGGTCGAAGATGAACTAAAGACGGTGGTGTGCGCTGGAGGTTGCCAGCGCGGGAAGGACAGTCACTATATATGTGCAATCGTCGTTCAAGGAAGAAAGCTATAACGGTATGTTGCCGTGTTTCTTGCGAGGGTTGTTGACGACCTTGTTCTCCAGCATCCGCAGGCCTTTGATAAGCTTGTCCCGGGTGTTGGAGGGCTCTATCACGTCATCTATGAATCCACGTTCAGCGGCGATGTACGGGTTGGCAAAATGGCTGCGATACTCTTCGATGAACTCCTCCTCAATTGCCTCGTGGTCCTCGGCATCCGCTATCTGCTTTCGATAGATGATCTCGACGGCACCCTTCGGTCCCATGACAGCGATTTCAGCCGTCGGCCACGCAAAGTTGAGGTCCCCCCGGATATGCTTGGAGTTCATGACATCGTAGGCGCCGCCATACGCCTTTCGCGTGATCACGGTCATTTTGGGTACGGTGGCCTCGCAAAAAGCGTATAGTAGCTTTGCACCGTGACGGATCACACCGCCCCACTCCTGATCTGTGCCGGGAAGAAAACCGGGAACGTCTACAAACACGACAAGCGGTATGTTGAACGCGTCGCAGAAGCGCACGAAGCGAGCTCCTTTAACCGACGACCGAATGTCGAGTACTCCGGCCAGCACGCCCGGCTGGTTCGCGACAATACCGACCGCTTGGCCACCGAGCCGGGCGAATCCGACCACGAGGTTCTGGGCATAGTCCTCGTGTATTTCGAAGAAGCTGTCCGTATCCACGACACGCGTAATCGCGTCGTGCATGTCGTACGGTTTGTTGGGGTTTTGGGGGACCAGCGTGTCCAATTCGCGGACGGATGCGTCGGGCGGGGCCGATCCCTCAACGCGCGGCGTTCGGTCTTCGCAATTCTGCGGCAGGTAGGATAGTAGTTTGCGGATGCGGTCTAGACACTCCGCGTCGTTCGCGCACGTTACGTGAGCGACGCCGCTCTTAGATGCATGGGCGTCCGCACCACCCAGGTCTTCTGATGTAACCTCCTCCTGCGTCACGGTCTTGACCACGTTCGGTCCGGTCACGAACATATAGCTCGTGCTCTTTACCATAAAGACGAAATCGGTGATGGCCGGGCTATAGACTGCGCCGCCGGCGCACGGCCCCATGATTGCCGAAATCTGCGGGACGACGCCTGAGGCCAGCGTGTTCTGGAGGAATATGTCGGCGTATCCGCCCAGGGAGTCGACACCTTCTTGAATGCGAGCTCCCCCCGAGTCATTCAGCCCGATCAGTGGGGCGCCGTTCTCAAGAGCAAGATTCATCACTTTGATGATCTTCTCTGCGTGCGCCGCACCGAGCGAACCTCCGAAGACGGCGAAGTCCTGGGAGAAAACGTAGACCAAGCGGCCATTCACGGTTCCGTATCCGGTCACTACCCCGTCTCCGTAGGGCCGATTCTTGTCGAGGCCGAACGCGGATGTCTGGTGGCGCACGAACATGCCCAGTTCTTCGAAAGAACCTTCATCCAGGAGAAGATCAATCCTTTCCCGGGCCGTCAGTTTGCCTCGATCGTGCTGACGCTTGATCCGGGCCTCTCCACCGGCGACAAGCGCTTGGTCACGCCGGTCCGCCAGATCTTCGAGAGCGGTCTTGTTCTTCGTCATAGCCTGTGAGTCGGTTCGAGTTGAACACGGAAAGGTAAGGGTCGCCGGCGGGCTGCGGAAACCGGAGCCGTTAGGCGTTCACGCGACGTGCCCTGTAGCGCGCCTCGACAGCATTTGTAAACGCGACTGCGGGTTCACTGTAGATGTTGACCTTAAATCGCTTGAAAACGCGGTCGGCGATTACCTGCGATGCCTCGCCCCAGGTACTGGCATGAGACAGATCGTCGATCGCTTCCAGATATGCCTTTTCGTCGCCGCCAAAGAGATCGTCGATAAACGAGTTTCTTCCGCGCGCAGCATCCGGTCCGAGAACTCCCAATTCCAGCTCCTGGAGATCGGGTTTCCTCGAGTCGTCAGATTCGGAGCCGGGTTTACCGGAGCGGTACTGCTGCCATAACGGACGCTGAGATCGCTCTCCGTGTTCATCCGTCTGTTTCGTTGCGGGCTTTGGACGTGCGACTCTGTCGGGTGAAGGCGCTTTGGCCTCCGCAGGTGGCGCGGAGGTAGTCGATCGGTCCGTTAGTCTCTTTTCGGGTGGACGTGACCCCATCGGCGCGTTGAAGTCTGTCTGGAAACGTTTCCAAAGAGGAACGGATGCGGGGTCTTTCTCCCTCGTGGTCGCGGCACCAGTCTCCATCGCTTCAGAAAACAGCGACCACTCCTGCGGTTCTGATTCCTGCGTCATAGATGGAGTCTCGGCGGGTGCCTCCCCGGAAGTCGTGCCCTCAATCAGGTCCTTTGCTTGTTGAATTGTAATCTGTTTGTCGCCAGCGGCCTTCGCCATCACCTCCGCCTCGGGAGCACAGTGCTTCGCAGCCAGGAATGCGGCTACCTCCTCGGTTGGCAGTGCCTGGGCCAGTCCGGCTTCAGCAAGCAGGTCGCAGACCATCGAAAGCTCGTCC
>JAHHLP010000310.1 GCA_018679295.1 Rhodothermia bacterium | reverse complement strand
CCTCGGAGCCTTTGCCATGCACAACGACCGTTTGGGGCGATACTGCTCTGCGGATCCCTTCCAGTATTGAGATGCTCTCGTTTGCCCGCCCTGCAGCAGCCCAGCCGCCGAGCGTTACGCGCGCGTTGTCGGCAAGAGGGCCGACCACGGCGAGTGTACCGAGTGACTTCGAGAGCGGAAGGGTAGAGTCGTCATTCTTGAGCAGAATAATTGATTGTCGGGCAGCGTCGCGAGCCACTTGCAGGTGTTCTTCCGTGAGCAGCGTCCGCGCCTCCCTGTCCGGGTCATTATACAGATACGGATCGTCAAAAAGACCGAGGCGATACTTCGCGCGCAGAACTCTTCGAGCGGCCTCGTCCACGATGGCCTCAGACAAGTCACCGCTCCTGACGGCATCGGGAAGTTCTTCCAGATAGATGCCGCTCACCATGTCGATATCGACACCAGCTCCGAGCCCGAGGATGCCTGCCTCGCGGCGGTCCGCAGCTACGCCGTGGGGCATCAGCTCCATCACGCCCGTATAGTCGCTCACCACGACGCCGTCAAAACCCCACCGATCCCGCAGCACGTCATTTATGAGATGATCGTGCGCGTGCATTGGTATCCCTGCGACCTCGTTAAAGGCAGGCATCACCGACTGAACGTTCTCTTGTACTGCTGCACGAAATGGCGGAAGGTAGAATTCCCACAGGGTTCTCTCAGATGCGTCCACGGTGTTATAGTCTCGGCCTCCCTCAGCTCCACCGTACGCAACAAAGTGTTTGGCTGTAGCGAGAATCGTGTTGTTTGCCGAGAGATCGTCGCCCTGAAATCCGCGCACGCTCGCAGCAGACAACTCGGAGGCCAACAGCGGATCCTCCCCAAAGCCCTCCACGATACGACCCCAGCGCGGCTCGCGACTCATATCCACCATTGGGGCAAATGTCCAGTGAACACCAGCCGACGAAGCCTCTTCGGCGGCGATTCGCGAGGCTTTCTCCATCAGATCGACGTCCCAACTTCCCGCAAGTGCGAGGGGCATAGGAAAGATGGTCCGGAAGCCATGAATCACGTCCTGCGCGAACAATAGCGGAACACCCAGCCTTGACTCCTCGACGGCGATACGCTGCAACCGACCGTTGTACTCGGCGCCGTAAATGCTCAAGAAGGACCCCGCCATTCCCGCTCGGACCTGATCCTCACCGCCCGCGGGAGCGATCGGCCCGGTGTCTCCCCACTCACCACGGTACTGATTCAGTTGGCCGAGCTTTTCCTCAAGTGTCATCAGCGCCAGCACCGAGTCGACAAACGCCTCCTCGACCGCATTGACAGCGGGTTGAGAAAGAGTCGTATTGACAGGTCCAAACGCCGCGCAGAGTAGCAGCAAGCAAAAAGCACTACAGCCGATGGCCGGCGACTTACCAGGTAGTGTCGTAAGGTGAAGATCTTTGAGGCCGTTGATCAGTGTCATGTCGTATCTCTCGTGAGTAGAGTCGTTATCGCTCCTCCTTTCAGTCTTGTGCCCGTCGGGCGAGCACAGAATCGACTACGCCGGCACCAAGTACGCGCTCCAAAAGAATAGCGTGCGCGGCATCGTTCAGGTGTAGATTGTCGCCCGAGTCGTGCCTCGGATCGAGCGTGGCGTCCGGCTTGGCTATTCCAGTCCAGTGGTCGATGGCAAACTCCTTGTAGATTGAAAAAATGGAGTCACGCAATGCCACTTGAACCTGAATTCCAGATTCATCGAGATTCCGAGGCATGGGTGTCGTGACCCAGATCGGTACCTCCGCCGCGCGAGCGGTAGCCGTGACCATCCTGAAATTGCGAAGCTGCTCCTCAACACCGACACCGGACGCAGCATCGTTTGAAGGTAGATTGACGATGATGGCATCCGGATTACGTTTCAGCGCGGCAGTGATATTCCGAAGAGTGTCCACGCGGAAGCGGCGCTCGCTCGTCGGCGTTCCTGTCGGGAGGATTCGATAGGTTGTGTATCCGCCCCGGGCAAGGTTGATCACGCTGATAGTCGGATCCAGCTCCGTCACGTGCGCCCGTAACCGGTTGACCCATGCGTTACGCGAGTCCTTTGGGCCGACGCCTTCTGCCGTTGACGAACCAAGGATGACGATCCGCGTCTCGCCGAGGTCACCCAACGCGTCCGGAGGAACAAACTCGCGGACAGAGACCGGGTCGGCCTTCGGTTTGTTATCAAGCCAGCCGCCCGTGAACCCGGCACGCTGGAGCCCCCGGACGATGTACGGGCTGTCCTTCATCTTCTCCCAAATCAGCCCAGTCTCGTAGTTCTCGATCATGGCAATGATTGGACCCTGGTCGATACCCAGATAGTCGGAGTCAAACCACCCGACGTTGGGGACTACCTCACCGTGGCCTAGTCTTGCATCAGCAAACGTAAAACTGGGGTTGAAGGCGTCGACGAATCCATATTCCCTGAAAAGGTGGTCGCCGTACATGCCCCTCATCGCCATCAATGCAGGAATCGTGACCTCGGGCGCGAACGGAATCGACCCACCCGCGGCCGTCGGAGCAATCGTCCCATCGTCATTGATATGCCGGAGGCTGGCGCCGCGCGCCCAATACTGATGGAATTGCCGCTCCGTACCGTTCACGACGCCCGTTATGCCGGACGGACCGTCGCAGGCAGTAAGCCCCCAGATGTCGGGACCGTAACCGACCCAGTCGCCCGGGTTGTCGATTGCGTACTCGCGCTGTGATAGGGTAGCCCGCCGAGAGTTCTCGAAGTAATCAATGCCTCTCTCACGCATGTAGGCGTCCTGGATCCCGCGAAAGTCAACCCAGACATGCGAATATTGATGGCCAAACAGGGGCGAGAAGTTGACGTGTTCGTAGCCGTAAAAATCACCCCACTGAAACGAGCTGGTAAAGCCTTCCCATACGTTATCGGGAGCCGGGTATGTTGGCGAACCCAGCGCCAGGAGATAGAGAATCATCGCCTCGTTGTATCCAGTGTAGTCGTGAGCGTGATAGCCGACATTCGGGTCCCAGCCCATACTTATCAGCTGCGGCCGAACCACCGCCCAGTCCCACTCGACTCTGAGGTAGAGCGAGTCCGCCAACGCGCGGATCTCCTCTTCAACCGCGTTGTCCGCATCGAAGTACTGCTGGTTGAACAGGACGCCGCCCATGAGAAGTGCAGTGTCGATCGTCGACAGCTCCACGTTGCGATATCGCTCGCCGGACTCCATGTCCAGAAAGTGATAAAAGAAGCCTCGGTAACCCGTCATCCCGATCGGTTCCGTTCCTTGCGGTGCGTTCCAGAGGAATCGCAGCGTAGTGAGGACGCGGTCCGCCGCTTCCTTCCGCGCTACTATGCCGCGCTCGGCTCCGATTCCGTAAGCGGTTAGTCCAAATCCGATAGCGGCCACACTGGAGAACGTGATTCGTGGCGCACGATCCGGGACGAGGCCGTTGTCCGCGTTTGTGTAATCCCAGAAGAAGCCGAAAGTGCGGGCAGCCAGCGTATCAAGGAATTCATTCTGACCATCCGGCACTGAATAGTCAGTCGCAGGCGCATCCACGCGGCATGCATGTGCGCTGAGCCCAAGCGCGACGGCAACGAGCCAGAGACCTATAGTGTGTTGTCGCTTCATTTGCCTCTCTTTAGCGGATCAAAATCA
>JAHHLP010000242.1 GCA_018679295.1 Rhodothermia bacterium | reverse complement strand
CATTGGCAAGGCGCAGCTCTTCCTGAAACTGGTGCATCGCCGATTCTTCCTCATGAAGACGAGCGTTTTCCAGCACCTGCGCGGACTGCGCGGCGAGGATCGAGACCAGTCGCTGGTCGGCCTCTGTAAACCCCCCCTCGTCCTTCTTGTTGTAGATCGTGAGTGTCCCTACAAGTCTTGATCGAGCGACCATGGGTACGCAAATGATCGAGCGGACCGTTTCGTCCCAGCGGGTTCCCTGAAAGCGAGGATCGTTGGCGGGGTCATTTACGACCAGAGGACGCTGGTAGGTCATGATCCATCCGAGAACGCTTTCGTCTGGATGGATGGCGTGATGCTCGCTCGAGCTGGACATGGATCGGACGAATGTGCTCAGCGGATCGCGATTACGTTCTTCATCGATCAGGGTGATCACTCCTTGCTCGGCGTGGACGGTCTTGAGGGATCGCTTCACGATGATCTGCATGATCTCCGTGGGATCATTCGTGCCTCCAATGGCGGTGGCCAGATCATTCAGGATCGACAACTCCTCGACCGCTCGTCGGAGCCGTTGATTCTCAAGCTGCAGCTGAGCAAGACTGTTACCAGTCAATATCTCTGATTCAGGGGGCATATGCGTATTCAGGGGCGATCGCAGTCAATAAACGTAGTAAATTCGCACGTCAGATTCTCATCGTAAACGGCAGCTCCCTGACCGAATAGCTGATGCCGGCTATCACGGCCAACCTTATCGACGTATACCCGTATCGGCAGAGCGAAGCCGGCGCCGGAGCGGAGTTCCTGTTGCTTCGGCGCGCGCCGGGGACGGTGTACGAGGGTCAATGGCGAATGGTTGGAGGCAAGATTGAGAGCGGCGAGACGGCTGCGCACGCGGCCGTTCGCGAACTCGTCGAGGAAACGGGGGCCCGGCCAAAATCACTGTGGGCCGTACCTTCCCTGAATACATTCTTTGAGTGGGAAAGCGACAATATTCGAATCAGCATACCGTTCGCCGCGCAGATCAGCGGTCCGATACAACTCAACCATGAACATGACGATTATGCGTGGCTAAGCCGAGACGACGCAGTGACCAGACTGGCATGGCCTGAACAGCAGCGTCTGCTGATGCTGATCAGCGAGGAACTTGCAGGCGGTATCCCCGTGAGTTGGCGAGTCCTTTTGTAGACATTGCGCAATGATGAAGATCTCCGATCGACGATGCGACCACTCGCCCGCCTGAACCGCTTCTACTGGAAGTACAAGCACCTGTTTATCCCGGGGCTTCTATGCGCGGTCGCATCCGCCTCGTTCTCGATCATGGTGCCGATGGTGGTCCGGCGAGCCGTCGACGGAATTCCGCGATTCGTCTCGACGTACCAGACGTTCGAGAACACGCCGGTAGCGGGGTATCTGTACACGCGGTTCTTCGTCACGCTTGCTCTCTTCGGCGTCGTGATTCTCTGCCTGAGCCTCATAAGCGGCGTCTTTTCGTTTCTGATGAGGCAGACGGTGGTTGTGGCGTCGCGCCACATCGAGTTTGATCTGCGGAACGAGTTGTACGACCACCTGCAAAAGCTGTCGCGGGCCTTCTATCTCGAGCGCCCTACGGGTGACATCATCACCCGGGCCACGTCCGACATCGAACAGGTCCGTCGCTACATCGGCCCGGCCATCATGTATCTGACGCGCGCGACAGTGATCGTCGTCACTGCGATGACCGTGATGTTCATCATCTCGCCGCGACTGACCCTATTCGCCATCATTCCGATGCCGTTCCTAGCGCTGTCCGTGTTCTTTGTAGCTAAAATGGTGCACTCACGGAGTGAGGCGCTGCAGGCACAATACTCGAGCCTGACAAGCAGGGTACAAGAGGCTCTTGCCGGCATCCGGGTGATCAAAGCGTATACGCGCGAGAATGCTGAGTCGATCGCATTTGACGACGAGAGCAGAAAGTATCGTACGCGAATGCTGGACCTCGCGATGGTTGAGGCGGCATGGCGACCGGTGTTCTTGCTGCTGGTCGGAATGGCAACGATCATTGTCGTCTGGGTTGGTGGACGACTGGTGGTTGAAGGATCCATCACCATCGGTAACATCGCTGAGTACATCATCTACGTGGCGATGATGACCTGGCCGGTCGCGTCGATGGGTTTCGTTATAACTATGGTCCAGCGGGCGTCCGCATCAATCATTCGGCTGGGCGAGATCCTGGACACCGAGCCTGCCATCGCAGACGATGCCTCGACCGACGACGGCATCCGGTCCATCGATGGAGGTATCGCATTTGACCAAGTCGGGTTTCGATACACAGATGACGGCCCGCCTGTGTTGCAGGATGTGACATTCGACGTTCCGGCCGGCTCAACGCTCGCGATCGTTGGGCGCACCGGCTCGGGAAAGAGCACGATAGTAGAGATGATACCGCGACTGCTTGAACCGGTGGAGGGCCAAATACGCATTGACGGTCGCGACATCCGCTCCATACCCCTGGGCGTCCTCCGCCAGTCCATAGGCTACGTGCCGCAGGACGTTTTTCTCTTCAGTGATACGGTGGCTAACAACATCGCGTTCGGAAACATGGATGCCGTCGACGAGGCCATTCGGGAAGCGGCATCGGAATCTGAACTGCTCGACAACGTCGAGGAGTTGCGTGAGGGTTTTGAAACGTACGTTGGCGAACGTGGAATCACGCTGTCCGGCGGTCAGAAACAGCGGACGTCGATTGCGAGGGCACTCATTCGCCAGCCCGGAATCCTCATCCTCGACGACGCGCTGTCTGCCGTGGACACGGACACCGAAAGGCGAATTCTGCGGCACCTCAAGAAGCACTACGGTCGCCGCACGATCGTCCTGGTCAGCCATCGAGTCTCGGCCGTGCAGGACGCGGACCTAATCATTGTCCTGGACGAAGGCCGCATCGTCGAACGTGGCTCGCACGACGAGCTGCTCCTGAAGGACGGCCTCTACGCGAACCTGTATCGTAAGCAGCTGCTGGAAGAAGAAATCGAGTCGATCAACTGACGTGACCGAGATCATTCCTATCGGAACCGGTTCGGCTGTTCCCGTCAAGGAACGCGGATTTTCGTGCGTTGCCCTGCGACGACCCGAGTTGGCGCTGCTGTTTGACTGCGGCGAGGGTACGCAGCTTCGGCTGCTTCACTCCGACGTCAAGTTGTCGCGCGTGGGCGCGATCTTAATCACGCATCTGCATGGCGACCATTTCTTCGGGCTCATGGGACTGCTGGCCACAATGTCCTTGCTGCATCGCGATACGCCGATTACGGTCGTCGGCCCTGCCGGCCTGCGAGATCTGGTTCAAAGGATGCCGGGGCTGCTGCCCGAGGAGTTGACTTTCGAGGTAGACTTCAATGAACTGGAGCACGGTCATGGGCGCATCATGGTGCTGGACGGCAAGGGCTGGCGCATTTCGGCCTCGCCTCTTGACCACGGCGTGCCCTGCTATGGATATCGGTACGAGGAGGAGGATTTAGTCGGTACCCTCGATGTGGAGCGGGCGCGCCAACTCGGCGTCCGGAACCCCCGGGATTTCGGTCGGCTGAAGGCCGGAGAAACGATTGATCTCGAAGACGGAACAGTCGTCGAAGCGTCGGCGGTGATGGGGCCCAGCACGCCGGGCGGTGTCTTTTCATACGTGACGGACACGCGGCCGTGCCCTGCAGCGGTTGATCTAGCGCTGGACGCCGACATCCTATACCACGAGGCCACGTTTGCCGACGAGCTTGCCGATAGAGCGGAAGCAACCGGGCACTCTACGACCGTCGACGCGGCACGGATTGCCCTGGAAGCCGGCGCAAAGCGACTCCTGCTTTCGCATTTCAGTGCAAGGTATCGACGCTTCGATGAGCTGGTGTCAGAGGCGCGCTCCGTCTTTCCGAATTCGGAGGCGGCCGTTGAGCTGTCTCGCTACCAGCTTCAGCCCGAAGCTGAAACAATCGAATCCAACTGACCCAGTGGCGGACGACAAACACGATAGCAAGGAACAGCAGTCGAAAGGCCTCGACGGTCGTCTCCTCCGGCGGATAATCACCTACTTGCTTCCCTACAAGGGGTGGGTGGCTATCGCCTTCGTGACGGTCATGACCGCCGCCTTCCTCGGTCCGCTGCGACCGAAGCTGGTCCAGGTGGCTATCGACAGTCACATCGTGGTCGGCGACATCGACGGGCTCACGAACATCATCATGATCCTGTTCGGCGTCTTGTTTGCCGAGGGCATACTGTCATTCGTCAATGCGTACCTGACGCAGTGGATCGGCCAGCAAGCCATCTTCGACCTCAGGACCAAACTGTTTCGCCACATTCAGCGGCAACCCCTCTCTTTCTTTGATCGCAACCCGGTTGGTCGTCTCATCACGAGGGTCACCAGTGACATCGAGTCTTTGAGCGATGTATTGTCAGCGGGCGTGGTCACCATTCTGGGCGATCTGTTCCGGCTGATATTCATCGCCTATTTCATGTTCTCGCTCAACTGGGTTCTTGCGCTCGTGACCCTTGCTGTGCTGCCGATCATGATCCGGGTCACGTTCTGGTTCCG
>JAHHLP010000415.1 GCA_018679295.1 Rhodothermia bacterium | reverse complement strand
CTCCATAAATTATATACCATACACATAAAGATGACCAAGACGCCCATGTAGTCGCAGGTGCCCAGAAAAGAAGCTTTCCCCGAGCACCCGTTGGTCATAGAGTAGCCCCAGCAGCGCCGCTTCAGGTTGCTCGCGAAGAAACTCGTCTGCGTCGGGGTCGCCGGTCAGCGTCCCCTCATCCTGAAACCGCTTGATCATGCGGGCCAGACCCCCTTCCATGTCGGTGACTTCGAGGTGGCGAATCGTGGACTTCTTCATGTTGTCTTTCGGATTATCATGAAGCTTGTGGAGCGGTTCGGATCAGATCTCCGTCTTGCGACGCCAGGATGATCCTCCAGGGCCGTCCATCACCTCGATTCCCATTTCGTCGAGTTCTTCCCGTATTTGATCCGCTCTTTCGAAGTCCTTGCTTTCTCGCGCCGTTGCCCGCTGCCGCAACAGCTCTTCAACCCTCGTCTCCAGAGGGTCATGCGAGGCCGAAGCGGATGGGTCTTCAGCTTCCTGATCGTGATAGGGAATGCCTAGCAGGCTGCTGGCGGATTGAAGGAAGTCGAGCGCAGATCTCGCAGACGACGCATTCAGGTTCTCGCCCAGCCCCTGTATCAGTTTTGCCCCCTCGATGGCTGCGGCAATGGCGGAAGGCGTATTAAGATCGTCGAGCATCGCGGCGAGCATACTGGATCGTAGATCCGCGAGCCGGTCGCCAACGCGATCCGGGCCGTCCGCAGCGTCCAGCCCTCCCCGCGCTGTTTCGAATGCCGAACGGAGACGCTCGACGTGTTTCATGCTCGCCTTCAGCGTCTCGAATGTGAAGTTGTAAGGCTTTCGGTACTGCCCCGAGATGAGGGCCAGTCTCAATGCCATCGGGTCGACGCCTCTTCCGCCTTCGTCCGGCGTCGCGATGAGATCGCGGACCGTGAAGAAGTTTCCCTTGCTCTTCGACATCTTCTCTCCCTCCACCTGCAGAAAGCGCGTGTGCACCCAGTGGTTGGCGAATGTCTTGCGCGAGATGCTCTCCGACTGAGCAATTTCACACTCATGGTGGGGAAAGATCAGGTCCTCGCCGCCCGCGTGGATGTCAATCTGTTCTCCGAGATATTCCATTGACATGACGGAGCACTCGATGTGCCAGCCTGGAAAGCCCCAGCCCCACGGACTGTACCACTGCATGAGATGGCCGGGATCCTTCTTCCATAGAGCGAAGTCCCGCGCGTTTCGCTTCTCTTCGTCCTGCACGACATCCCGTACCGCCTGTTCAAGATTTTCAGCGTCCCTGTTGCCGGAGAGCTTTCCGTAGTCGGGAAACCGCGAAATGTCAAAGTAGACGCCCTTTTCAGTTTCGTACGCGATACCCTGCTCGACGAGGTGTTCCACCGCTTCAATCTGCTGCCTGATGTGCTCTGTGGCCCGCGGCCTCACGGTGGGTTCGATCAGATTCAAAGAATGCCAGTCGTCAAGCAGAACCTCGGTGTAGTATCTCGCCAGGTCGTACACATTTGCAAAGCGCCGGCCTTCGTCCGACTTCAGGGCCTTCGCCATGCGATCCTCGCCCGAAGCGTCGGCGAGATCGTCGTCCGTAAGGTGGCCTACGTCCGTCACGTTCGTGACGTAGTCAACCTCCCAGCCGAGAGCGCGCGCCGTACGGACGATAAGATCGGCCGTTAGGAACGACCGGAAGTTTCCGATATGTGCGTACGAGTAGACCGTGGGCCCGCATGAGTAGAACCGTAGCTTGCCGTCCTCGATTGTGCGCACGGGTTCGACGCTACCGGTCAAGGTGTTGAAGAGCGACAACTTGTCGTTGGACATCGGCGGGCGGGCTTGATCGGACGGACCAGAACAGTGATGCGAATATACGATTCGCCCGTGCGCAGGTGGCCGTCTGCCCGTGAAGGCTGTTAGGAATATCGTCTGGTCAATGCCGCTGGCGGACGAGCTCCCAGACCAGATGCTTCAGTTCGGGCAGGATGAGCTTCTCCATGGCGAGTCGAACAGCTCCGAGCGATCCCGGCATGCTAAAAATCACCGTGTCGTTGTACACCCCGGCAGTCGCCCGAGACAGCATGGCCGCCGGGCCTACATCGTCGTACGACATGACCCTAAAGATCTCGCCGAAGCCGGGTAGTGTCTTCTCCAACAAGGACTGGATGGCTTCGTATGTGGTGTCTCTCTTGCTGATACCGGTGCCCCCATTGATCAGCAGAACGTCCGACGATGCGCAGAGGCGCTCCGCGGTACTTCGTACCAACGCCGGGTCATCACTGACGATCTCGTACCCACCGATTTCGGAGTCAGTGGCACCGAGTGCGTCGAGGATGTACCGACCACTCTTGTCCGTTGTCTCGTTCCTCGTGTCGCTTACCGTGAGTACGGCGCAGACGACCGGCGTGTCTGCCGCTTTCTGACGGTGTTCTTCACTTCCCATCGGATATCTCCTGCTGCCTTGCGTCGGTCTGTTCCTCGCCGTACCACGTTGGCGGGTCGTAGCCTTCGCCGCCCCACGGGTGGCAACGCATGACCCTGTGAATAGATAGAACGAGGCCCTTCAGCAGGCCATACTTCTGAAAGGCCTGAACGGCATACTCGGAACAGGTAGGTGCGAATCGGCAACTCGGAGCCATGTGTGGCGACACGATCGCCTGGTAACCTCGGACCAGGCCAATCGCCACCCGGGCCGGAAATCGATATAGAGCTGATGCCACGCGCACCCGACGGCTTATGGCGGTCACAAGGCTCGGTTCCCGCCGCGACACCGTTGAATAGAGATCGGGGCTCGAAGCGCGTTACGTGTCTACCGCGACGACAGACGCGTTTCGCTCCGCACGCTCAACCAGCCGCCTGATCATCCCTCGAAAAATCACCTTGTGCAGGGGATAAAGAGCGTACCAGTAGCACACGCCGAAGAGCCCCTTGGGCTCAAAGTAGGCGGTTTGTGTCACCGCAACATTATCTGTCTGTCCGGCCTCCTCCACGCGGAACTCGAGCCAGGCCCGGCCCGGCACCTTCATCTCCGCACGCAGACGGAGCAGGCTGTCAGGAACCACTTCCTCCACTCGCCAAAAGTCGATAGCGTCGCCGACGCGAACCTCCGTCGGACTTCGGCGGCCCCTTCGCAGGCCGACGCCCCCCACCAAAAGATCAAGCAGGCCGCGAAGTCGCCAGAGTGGGTTGGCGTACAACCAGCCATATTCGCCTCCCAGCCTTGAGACAACATCAAAGACCTGACGTGCTGTGGAGCGCGCAGTACGCCGGCGCACCTCCCGAATCATTCCCTCCGTCTGGTCAAGCTTGTCGAACTCTTGCTCGTCCTGGACACTCGACGAGTAGGCGCCGTGCCAGCTGGTCTCCACCATGTTTGCCTCGAAGCGGTCCAGCGCTCGTCCGACCGCGTCCTCATAGGTAAGCGGACGTATGTCGAACAAAGTCCTCGCCGTGTCGTCGGTGACCACCACCTTGTTGTCCAGGCCTTCAATGAGGGGCTTGGCGATTCGCGTGCTGAGCGGAGTCACGAGGCCGACCCACAAAGATGAGAGGCGCGGGGTTAGCACAGGCACATTGACGACCAACCTCTTGAGCCCGCGCACCTTCGCATAGATGCGAAACATATCCTCGTATGTAAGCACATCTTCTCCTCCGATCTCGACTACGCGTCCTGTGCTCGCGGTTATGGCTATTGCTTCGGTGAGATAATCGAGTACGGTTCGAATCGCGATAGGGTGTGTCGGCGTCTTCACCCAGCGGGGGCATATCATGACTGGAACGCGTTCCGTCAAATACCTGATGAGCTCAAATGAGAGGCTACCCGATCCGACGATAACTCCCGCTCGGAACTCGGTGACCGGTACGCCGGACTCAGCCAGGAACTGCCCGGTTTCCAGGCGGCTACGGAGGTGTTTGGACAGCTTTTCTCCCTGTGGCTCTATCCCGCCCAGATATATGATTCGCTGAACCCCCGCATCCGCGCAAACCTGTCCGAAGTTGGTCGCCGCGACACGGTCTCTTTCTTCGAATTCGTCCTCACCGGCAGCGAGGGAATGAATTAGATAGTATGCTGCGTCGATGTCTTCCAGGGCGGGTCTCAGCGAGTCCTTATTCAGCGCGTCACCCTTTACGATATCGACGTCTCGTTCCCAGGACCGCCCGCGAAGCCGCGCCGGATCACGAACCAGGCACCGGACCTGATAACCTCGGTCCAATAGCCGGGGTACGAGCCGACCACCTACATATCCTGTCGCTCCGGTTACGAGCACACGTTGTACTTTGTTAGAACGGTCTTTCGTCAAGAGATCAGTGCGAATAAGTATTGCTGCCGTCGGTGGCGACAATATATCACGCGGAGAGCGCAGCGTGCCTGCCGGCTTTGTTCACCTGCGTCAAGCCGTTAAATTGACCGCGAATAGTCCACGGAGACCACCACCCATGAGCCGAAGAACGAAGATTGTTTGCACACTAGGACCGGCCTCGTCGGACCGTGAGACTATCCGATCTTTGATCGACGCCGGGATGGATGTGGCGCGCCTGAATTTCTCTCATGGCACACATGGGGAACACCTCGAGCGCATTGACAACGTGCGGCAGGCGGCTGCGGCAGTGGGCAAGGTGATTCCGATCCTGCAGGACCTGCAGGGTCCCAAGATCAGAATCGGGGACATAGCAGGCGGGGGCGTCCTGCTGCACAAAGGAGAAGAGGTTCGTCTTACGTCGTCCGACATCGGAGAAGGTGACGGAAGCCGTGTTTTCGTCAGCTATCCAACCCTGGAGCAGGACGTGGAGGCCGGAGGCAGGATTCTGATCGACGACGGGTTGATCGAACTGGAGGTTATCCGGGCAGATACCGAAAACGTGCTGACCGAAGTGATCGTGGGCGGCCCACTGCGGTCGCGAAAGGGCGTTCACCTCCCGTCGATCCGCAACAGCAAGCCATCGCTGACGGACAAGGACCTCGAGGACCTGAGATTCGGTCTCAAGAACGATGTGGACATCATCGCGCTTTCGTTTGTGCGCAGCGAGTCGGACGTTCAGGATCTGATTGAGCGGGTTCGCGCGGCAGGAAAGCAGGTCAGCATCGTCGCGAAGATAGAGAAGCCTGAGGCGGTCGAGGATCTCGACGATATTCTCGATGTAGCCGATGCGATTATGGTGGCGCGCGGCGATCTGGGCATCGAAATGCCTCTGTCGCAGGTTCCGGGCACGCAGAAGCTCATCATCAGGAAGTGCCTGGCCGCTGCGAAACCGGTGATTACGGCCACGCAGATGCTCGAAAGCATGGTCGACAACCCCCGCCCGACGCGTGCTGAGGCCAGCGATGTAGCCAACGCGGTTCTCGATGGCAGCGACGCCGTGATGCTGTCCGCGGAGACGGCGGCCGGCAAGTACCCGGTGCGTGTCGTCGAAGTAATGTCGAGCATCATTGAGCAAGCCGAGAAGCACTACGGCCTGAGTCAGCAGATCGACCACCGTCCCAAGGCAGATGAGTCCGGAGACATAGTGACCGAGTCGGTTTCATACACCGCGTTCCAGCTTGCCGAGCACGTGGACGCCGCAGCTATTGCCTGCCTGACCGCGACGGGAACCACGGCCCGGGCGATTGCTCGGCACCGTCCCAGCATGCCGATATACGCTTTTACCGACGATGAAAGGGTGGTGCGCCAACTCGGGATTCTCTGGGGAACAAAGGCATTCGCGATACCTTTCCAGCACGACACCGATCATGGCGTACGCACCGTTCACGAGATCCTGAAAAAGCACGAGATCGTCAAGCCGGGCGAGAGCATAGTGATAACCGCCGGCATGCCGTTGCCCGCCAAAGGTCGGACGAACATGGTCCACGTCAGCCGCATATAAGCGTATTAATTACCGTCCCACCGCTACCAACCCGTCCTCGCGGTAACCGGCATTTCACCATGCGCATCGGCGCCTGCGTCCTACTTATTGCTGTTGTCAGCGGCTGCTCCTCCGGCTCGTTTGTCGGAAAGCGGTTCGACAACTTCACGGCGTACTACAACACCTTCTACAACGCTCAGAAGTCGTTCGATGCCGCGACCAAGGCACTCGACTCCGGCGACGAGCGCGTCGACCGCTTCAAATACCTTCGCGTCGTCGACTTGCCGGCAGGCGGCGCAGCAGGACGAGACTTCGAAAACGCGATCAAGAAAAGCGCGGATGTGTTGCGTGACCACCCTGACTCCAAGTGGGTGGATGATGCGCTGCTCCTGATCGGCAAGTCGTACTACTACACCTCCAATACGGTCGGCGCGGAGCAGAAATTTCGCGAGGTCATCCAGCGAGAATCCGATTTGGAAGACGAGGCGCGATTCTGGCTTGGATTGACGCTCATGTCGTCGGGGGCCTTGAATGAGGCGGGCGCCCATCTTCGTGAGAGTATCGGCGAAGAGGATCTCGAAAGGAAATGGCGAGCAAGGATGCATGCTGTCCTGGGTGAGCTTTATGTTCGCCAGGAGCGCTGGCAGGATGCCGCCGAGGCCCTGGAGCAGTCTGCGGGCGAAATGGACGACAACCAGCTCGGCAGCCGCGCGCAGTTTCTTCTCGGCCAGGTGTATGAAACGCTCGGCGACTATGAGGCGGCGGCGGCAGCGTTCAGAGACGTTCGGCGGTTCAACCCCTTCTATGAGCTTTCATACGCCAGTCGCTACAACGCGATCAGGGTCGAGGGTATCTATGGAGATACAGATTCAGCCCTCAATGACCTTCGCAAGATGGAGCGCGACGATAAACACTTTCAGTATCGCGCCGAAATACGCTACCTGCGTGCACTGATTCTGCAGAAAGCTGGGAGTGTTGCCGACGCAGTCGCCGACTACACTCGTCTCCTCTACGACGCAGACGCGAACGTGTCTACCGTCCGCGGACCGATACACTACCAGCTGGGCGTCATATACCGCGACATTCTCTCCGACTTCACGCGCGCCGCGGCACATTTTGATACAGCATCGACCGCCATCCGGGCTGCGCAGCCGTCGCGAGCCGGTTCGAGTCAAATAGGGGTTCTCGGCGATGCTCCCGGAGCCATAACAGACGCCAGGGAGCAGGCTGAGATCTTCGGAGGCTACGCAACCATACAGGATGATGTAGCGAGGCTCGACTCCCTGCTGCACTTGGGTTCGTTGGACGAAGAAGCGTTTCGGGCCAGAATACAGGAGATCCGCCGCCAGCGCGCCGCCGAACTCGTAGCCGAACGGGAACGCCAGAAGTCGATGGCCGTGCAGGAGCAGTTCGGCCGCAGTACCGGATTCGACGATCCCGGACGTGCCTCGGCTGCCGCTGCCAATACGCCGACGGGTTCTGCCGGATTCCTATTTCACCGAGACCGGACGCGAGTTCAGGAGAACCTTCTTTCGTTCTTCGATCGATGGGGGGAGCGCCCGTTGGTGGTGAACTGGCGGCGGAGCGCAGCCGTGTCCGGTGCTGCGGAGCGCGACCCCGTCGCCACGGAGGTCGCCGGCCAGGCGCCGACGGACGTCGTCTTGCCTGAGGGTGGCTCGGTGACGGAGGACGCGTTGCTGGCAAGTGTAGAAGTCGATCTGTCGGCCATACCTCGCACGGCCGAGGCCATCGCCACTATGCAGGCGGAGCGTGCGACGGCCCGTTATGAGCTTGCAAACGTGCTGTTTCTCTCGATCGAGATGCCGGACTCGGCAGCCGCATGGTATCGAACCGTCGTGGAGGAGAACCCGGACTTACCCGTAGCGTCGAGAGCGCTTTACGCAATTGCAGAGGTCCAGCGGTCGCTGGGAGACGTGGAGTCCGCGAATGCGATCTACCGCAGGGTGCTGGATGAGTACCCCGACAGCGAGGTGGCAGGGCGTGCCGCGGAACGAATTGGAGCAAAGATCGAGGAGACGGTGCCGCGCGACTTGATCGATCCCGAATCGGAGTATGAGTTCGCTTATGGCGCGTGGAAGGATGGCCAATACGATCAGGCAGCAGCGGACATGCTGGCAGTTGCGTCCCGTTTCCAGGGTGAAGAGATAGCGGCAAGGGCGCTGTTGGCGACAGGAGCGATCGTCGTGGACTGGTCGGATCAGGCTGGAGTTGACGTTCTTGCTCCGATCGCACTGGACGTGGCAGACTCTTTATGGGTTGCCGCGGGCGTTGTCGAGCCTATATCCGCCGACGACTCAACCGCGATCGGCTCGACAGCGGCAGCCGGGAATACTCCGAGGCTGCCCGCCGGCTCGTCGCTTGTCTTGGCAGACTCGAACCGGGTTGAGTTGGCAGATTCAACGCACGTAAAGGCTGCGGACGATAGCGGTACTATACCGCCGACGATCCGCGATCAAGACCCCGATTCGACATCTCGTGCTGATGCGGATGCTCGCCTGCCTCAACTTGAAGAGGACGATCCGGCCGCGCAGGAGCCGGCTCGTCAAGATGGTAGCGAGGTGCCGATTGGGCTCGAGAGGCAGGCCGAAGCACGGGCGGTCGACACGGGCGGTGACGCCCCTCAAGATTCCAGCTTCTCGGCCACGCCCGACCCCTCAGTAGTCGACAACAGGACAGCGGTCTCGGCAGATCGGACTGCACCGTCAGACGCGTTGGAGTCGCGGGACACCACGCTCGGCGACGCGGTGGAAGTGCACAAAGGCGCACCAATGCGTGATCCGGTTTACCTTGTTGACATCTACTCCGTAATCGAGAGGGAGTATCCAGAGACGGAATACGCGCGTGTTGCTTCCGGGCTTCGGCAGGCGTTAGTCGATCGGAGACGAGAGCGTGAGGCGGCAGCGGCCGCCGCGGCGGCCGGCGACTCGTCGCTCGCAGCCGATTCGGAGACGGTGGCTGATTCATTGGCTACGGCTGACTCTCTGATGGCAACCGGTCGGCCTAACGGTGTGGTTGCAGAGCCAGCGGAGTTCCAGATACCGAGCCGCCTCGATGCCGCGGATTCATCCGCTGTCGACGGTGCTGTTTCCCGGCGCGCGTCGGAAGAGTTTGCTGCGGCCGACTCGAGCGGAGGCGACCTTCGTGAACGCCGCACAGAGCGTGAGCTTCTCAACAGGCCGGACGAGGTACGAAAGGAAATGCCGCAACTGGAGACTGACGCTGTCAGTTCTGCTCCAGCCACCGCTTCTGACGCAAGCCGCGCGGCGACAGTGCAGGAAGTCGATACGAAACCTGTGATGGTGGGAGGCCCCGGCGCGTTGCAGCGGATGGTTAGGTATCCAGGAGAGGCGAAGGAGGCCGGCGTGTCCGGTAACGTGGTCGTGAGTTTCGTTGTGGACGAGCGCGGACGGGTTTCTGACGTACAGATCGTGACCGGGCTCGGTTCAGGATGTGATGAGGAAGCGATGCGCGTTGCGCGCTTGGTCCGCTACAGGCCCGCGATGAAGGACGGTCGGCCGGTCAGATATCGAATGCAGGAGGAGATCGCCTTTGGGTCGCCGACCGCGCAACCCTGACTCGCTGGTTACGACTGACTCCTAATCTCTCGCGACCGCCGGAGCCGGCAAACTCCACGTTGATTCTGGACCAATCCGGTCTCGCGATCATTTCAAACACGTGCTTATGGCACCTGTGTACTAACGTTGCCGCGCTACCGCGCCGATATTCAAGGAACTAACACTTATTTATGGTGTTCTCGCCAGCCCTCCTTCGCCGTATTTCTCCGCCCGATAGCAGTCTCCAGACTGCCATTCCCCCCGAATAGTATTGAATGGCTCAGGACGAGCGAGAAAATATTGAACTAGAGCGAGGTGGTCCGGGCAACAACAAAGGCCCGCGACTTCCCGAAAAGAGACCCCGGTTCTCCCTGTGGATATACCTTGCGATCTTCCTTGCGCTGGTTGTTCACATTCTCGTGTTTGTCACAAACACGGATCCGAACTCGATCGAGTACAGCATTTTCCTCGACTACGTGGAGAAAGGCCATGTCGAGGAGGTCGTTGTAGTCAATGACACGCGAATTATTGGAACGTATACGGAGAAGGCGGTCCGCAACAAGGACGTCAAGGTCGGTCAACCACGCCAGGACCTGCTTTCGGCATCTTCTCCGGACGACTCGCGGAAGTTCACGACCACGAAGCCCGCAGATCATGAGCTGACGGAGTTCCTTCGCAGCCACAACGAGGTCGCAAAAAGCAGCGGATCTACTGAGGTTCAATTCAGCGCACGCCAGGAGGAAAATTGGTTCGGCGGCTTGCTGACGTGGGTCTTTCCGCTGCTGCTTCTGGTAGTGCTGTGGGTCGTTCTGTTAAGAAGGATGAATCCGGGCAGCCAGGTGCTGAGCATTGGCAAGAACAAAGCCGTGCTCTTCGACGCGATGGGAGAGCAGCGTCTGACATTTAAGGATGTAGCTGGACTTGAGGAGGCAAAGGAAGAAGTAGCCGAGGTTGTCGAATTCCTTCGGTACCCGAAGAAGTTCACGCGACTTGGCGGCAAGCTGCCCAAGGGCGTTCTGCTGGTCGGTCCACCGG
>JAHHLP010000252.1 GCA_018679295.1 Rhodothermia bacterium | reverse complement strand
TTTTTATCCACCGCCCTACATGCGCTCTGGTGCTGAGATGCCCAGTACGGAAAGCCCATTCGCGAGAACCGTGCGCGTGGCAATAGCCAACTGCATGCGCGCCGAACTGATGTCACGATCCTCACCGATGATCCGGCAGCTACCGTAGAACTGCGTGAAGGCAACGGCCACGTCACGGAGGTATCCCGCCAGCTTATGCGGCTCGTACGCATCTGCAGCCTCCTTAATCACCGACGGTAGAAGCAGCAGAGACTTGATCAGAGCGATCTCCGCCTCGTGGGCCAAAATAGACAGGTCCTGATTCGAGTCGAAGTCGACGCCCACTTCCTCCGCCTTCTTTTCGATAGAGCAGATACGTGCGTGCGCGTACTGCGGGTAGAATACGGGGTTGTTCTCGCTGGCTTCCGTCGCGGCATCAAGATCGAACTCCAGGTGCGAGTTGGGCGAGCGGACCAGGAAGAAGTACCGGGTAACATCGTCTCCCACCTCGTCTAGCAGGTCGTCAAGCGATTCAAAGTTCGCCTTTCGCGTGCTCATTTTGACGGGTTGACCAGCGCGAAGGAGCGTCACAAACTGATAGATCACAACCTTGATCTTCGAGGTGTCGAACCCGAGCACGTCAAGAGCGGCAAGGACATCCGGATACGTTGCGATGTGATCGGCTCCGAAGATGTCGACGACCAGATCAAACCCGCGGTTCAGCTTGTCCGCATGGTATGCGATGTCCGGCAGTCGGTAAGTGGGCTCGCCTGTACTTTTGACGAGCACTTTGTCCTGCTCCCCACCCAATTCGGACATCTTGAACCAGACGGCCCCGTCCTTGTCGTATATGTACCCCAACGCCCTCAGCCGTTCGACGACCGTCCATACGTCGCCGCTATCGTACAATGACCGCTCGTTGAAGAAGGTATCCATCCGGACACCCAATCGGCGAAGCGTCGCAGAGATCGATTCAAAAATGTTCTTCTCGGCAAACTCCGAGAAGGATTCCGCGTCGCCGTTCTCCGGCACGCTGCCGTCCTGGGACCGTCTGATTTCGCTAGCGATGTCAACGATATATTCGCCGAGATACCCATCGTCAGGAAACGAATCCGGAACTTCAACCGGCTCTCCTTCAGGACCCTCAATGGTTTTCATCGGGAGCTGAGGGTTGACCAGTTCGTCGTAGCGGGCCTTGACTGATTGCCCCAGCACGCGCATCTGCCGACCGGCATCGTTGAAATAGTACTCGCGCGTAACCGCAAAGCCGGTCCACTCGAGGAGATTTGCAATCGTATCCCCAAGAACAGCGTTACGGCCGTGCCCAACCGTAAGCGGACCCGTCGGATTCGCTGAGACGAACTCAACGATCGCTGTCTTGCCGTGCTGTTCGGCCCGGCCGAAGTCGCTCCCCGCCTCCAGAAGCTGCTCGAGCTGACGATGCAGGTACCGGTCCGCAAAACGAAAGTTGATGAAGCCGGCACCGGCGACTTCGACGGATGATACTATCGACGGGTCTAACGGGCGGGCCAGCAGCCTCTCTCGCAACTCGTCTGCAATATCTCGCGGAGAGCGGCGCAGGTGCCGCGCGAGTTTAAGCGCCGCACTGGTCGCAAGGTCGCCGTGGTCTGGATTGTTGGGCTTCTCCAGTTCGGCGACGAAGTCATCGGGAACGCCTGTCCAGTCTACGAGGACGTTATTAAGCTGCGTTAGTAAGTACTGCTCCATCAGCACCTGTCTGACTGATTAGAATAAGCGGCGACATAGGCGTTAGAGAAGTCCGCCTCCTCCGTTCAAGGCATTCGCACCCTCCTGCCCTGGCGCCCATGCTTCCATCAAAATGATACCGTCTGTTACACACGGTAACGTCCGTTCGTCCGTTACACGCGGTGCGTGCAACAAGTTACGAACATCGACCACCGGTCTACGCAGCGGACGGCGCCACCGTCAATTCTTCTATCAGAATCGACGGACAAAGCATACCGACATCAACGATCTGGCCGTTTTTTGAGCAGCGACCACGACCTTCGTCTGGCTTCGTGTCGCCGCCAACAGCGATCAAGCCCGAAAGTGCGCTAACGGACGAGCCCGAGACCGTAAGATCTCGCAGAACAGAAATGCATTCGCCGTATGCAAGCATTTCGGCGCAACCGACAGGAAACGCGAACCCACCGGATCGACCGTCCAGTCGCCCTCCTGTCATCGACTTGACCACAATACATCTGGGAAGCCCTACCGCCAACTCGTAGGGATCCGCCTTCCCGGATCCTACAATCAAGTTGCTCATACGGGGCTGGGCACGATAACGATAGTCCTGCCTCCGCCCATTTCCAGTACACTCGGTACCGGCGAGGGCAGCGGAACGCCTGTCGTTGAGGACCCCCGCAATGCGGCCGGCTTCGACCAACACTGTTTCACGCGTGGAAACCGCCTCGTCATCCCACTGCATTGAGCCCGTCATATCCGGCAACAGGGGCGAGTCGGTCACGGTCAAGGATGCCGGTGCAACCTTACTTCCAAGCAGGTCGCCAAACGCCGACCAGCCACGTTCGATGCTGTCCGCCTCCAAGGCGTGCCCCACGACCTCGTGGATCCACACACCCGCGCACCATCCTGCCTCGAAGAAAACGGGCAGCATTGTGGGACCATCAAGTGATACGGCCTCCACGGAGTTGATGAGATCGGACAACTCACGCGCCGCCGCCTCGGCTGCACTCAACAACCACTGGCCAGTGTGCCTATGCGATCCGCGGACCACTCGAAGCTTTCGGCCACCCTCCACCTCACAGCTGACCACAATCGACAAACGGGTCCTCGACCTGTGCGCGACAGCACCACCTGCGAGGTCCGCACACGCCACAAACGAAAGTCCAGTTGTCTCGATCAGATCAACTGTGATCCGCTGGAGCTGCGGCACCAGGCTGGTAGCAAACTCCGCCGCAATGCGGAGACTCTCTTGCGCCTCTTCACTGGCCAAACACTCCATCTCCTCGAACAGCGGTCGAGTGTCGAGAACCCCCTGTGCACTATCAGGAACGGTCGCCCGAATGCCGTTTGTGATGCGGGGTCCAACAACGCGCTTCGCAATGCCAAGCAGCGTCTCCGCCCTGACCTCGTTCGCGCTCTCCAGCCATGACTCAGCCCCGCGGTCGACCGTAATCGATGCGCCCTCCAGATACCCCTCATCCCGTCGGAAATGAGGTGGTTCGGGTCGGCCATTACGCAGAGCCTGTGTCAATCGATGCCGTATGCGACGGCGCGACTCGGCAAACAACACCGCTCGGTCGGCGCCACCACTCACTGCCGCGCTCAGCACTGCCGGATACTTCTCAGCAAGATTCTCCCAGTCGCGACGACAAACCCGGCTAGTAGCCGTATATGGAGAAGTCATCGCGACGCATCGACAGGTTGAGCATGATGGCCAACATCACCGTATTTGCGAGAAGCGCTGACCCCCCGTAGGAAATGAACGGAAGCGGAATACCAATTACGGGGAGGATTCCTGTCGCCATTCCGATGTTGATGAAGACATGAACGATGTAGATCCCTACTGCCCCGACGGCCACCATCACAGCAAAAGGATGTTTGATCTGAACCCCAAGGAGGACTAACCGAAGAAACAATGCGGCGAACAACACCAGCACGACAATGCCTCCGAGGAAGCCAAACTCTTCTCCGATTACACTGAAAATGAAATCCGTAGACTGCTCCGGTACATACGCACCTTGCGTCTGCGTTCCCTGCATGAACCCCTTCCCCGTCAATCCGCCTGATCCGATTGCGGCTTTCGACTGCACCAGGTGAAATCCGACGTTGTCGCGATACTCAGCGGACTCGGGATTGGTGAACGATAGCAGGCGACTCACCTGATAGGGCTGCAGCAGGCTTGCCAATGCGAACGTCAGCGCGAAAACCGTCCCACCCGAAAACAGAAAGGCCAATGCTCCCATATAACGCTCCCGCGTCAGCCACAGCATCACCACCGTGAAAAGAATCGCAAAGAGGATTGCCGCCGGCATGTACACGATAGCCAGGTAGCCCGCGACCGCCGGAGATACGATCAGCAGAAGCGTGGTCATCGGAAGACCGGACCAAAAAAGCATTACCGGGACAAGGCCGATAAAAACCAGCGCCGTCCCCATGTCGTTCTGGAGAATGATGATCACCGTCGGGATCAGGATCAGCAGAACAGCGAGCACCGCGTACCGAACACTGTTCGTGTTGCGCCTACGCGCGGACAGAAGTTGCGCAACGGCTAGTACGGTGCCCACCTTTGCCAATTCGGATACTTGTATCTGAAGTGGTCCTACTCGCAGCCAGGAGCGGGCTCCGTTGACCTCATGCCCGCTTAGCAGAGCCAGCACGAGCATGGCGACTACGAGCCCGTAGATTGGATATGCCC
>JAHHLP010000546.1 GCA_018679295.1 Rhodothermia bacterium | reverse complement strand
ATGGAGCCGAATCGGTACAAGGTCGACTTCGACGCAACGAATCTTCCATCAGGCCTGTACTTCTACAGTCTTGAGGCGGGCGAGACGTTGCTGACCCGCAAGATGCTGGTCGTGAAGTAAAGTAGTCCTTCACTCTGAGCCCAAAGTAAAAGGCCCTCTCCGTGAAAGCGGGGAGGGCCTTCTTGCTTTTTGTCTGAACGAGGCCAAGTCAAAGTCGTCCCAGGAATTACCGGCCGTGCCGATGATCCCTAGTCCTCGAGCTGGAAGACCACCGGCAGCGACATCTGAACCTTGACCGGGACTCCTCTCTGCAAGCCCGGAGTGAAACGCGACTCCATCAGCGCGCGCACGGCTTCCTCGTCACATCCGGCCCCGATTCCTCGGATCACCTTTGGCTTTGTGGGATTTCCCTCTTCGTCGACGATGAATTGAACGATCACTCGCCCCTCCACGCCCGCACGTCGGGCTCTATTCGGATACTGGATCTTAGACTGCAACGCTGCCAGTCCGCCCACCAGTTCCGGCATCTTCTCGGCAACGACGAACACCTCAGGGGCATCCTCTTCTGCACTCTCCGGCGCCCTGGGATCAGGCTGCGGAGGCGGTAGCGCTATGGTCGGCGCCGGCTGTGGCGGGTCGGCCGCCAAGGTCGCACCATCTTCCCGCGTCAGCTGCTTTCGCGCATCCAACAACATCTCACTGGTGAGTTCGTAGTTGTGAATGCCACCGGCCGAGCCCGATTCAATTCGCCTGAGCATATTCTCTACGTCATCGTAACCGGCCGCATCTCCCTCCGCCTCTCGGGACTGAGCCAGAAGCTGCCTCACCTCGGTCATCAGTTCGTTGACCTCGGTTTTCCATTCCTCGGCATCCTCGTCGTAACCCTCGTCATGGCAGTCGAGGCAGACGGCAGACGTCGGCCTGACTACGTGATCGTCCGGAATATGGCAGTCGACGCATTCTACTTCCTCCTCAAACATATAGTCGGGCAGGTCCTCACCCATGAACTCGCCGGAGTAGATTGCGGCCGCGTCCTCGTGACACGACTCGCAGGACACCTCGGCCGGAGTCGCCTGGTGGTGGCAAGAATTGCACGTCTCGGGAGTCAGGATGGTCTGTCCGTGCTTCACTGCGCTGGAGTGACAACTCTTGCATGTCACGCCTTGCTCCACGACGTGGAGTTCATGAGAGAATGTCTTCCCTCCGAACGGTGTTTCGGCTGACTCAATACCGGCGTGACAGTTCGCGCACTGCCCTGGAACCGCCGTTGCGCGATACTCTGGCAGGGGAACGGATACGTTGGCTGCCGCCGCTGCCTTCCGCAGATAATCGTATCCAGACCGTATCAACTGGTCGTAGTACGTAACGTTGTGCACCGGTTTGCCCACGTCAACAAGATGCTGGATGCTCTTCGCCTCCTCGAGGTGAGGTTCCGCTTCTGACCGCGCCTGCGAACCCCGGCTTTTCACGCTCGCGTCAACCGCCCGAATGAAGCGGCCGAACTCGGCGAGGTTTCGTTCCGAGCTGGTCTTCCAGAGTCGCAACAGCCGGTTATAGCCCTGACCGTGACAATTCTCGCACGACTGCGACTGCGCGACACGTTCCGTGCCGGCCTCCACCAACTCCTCGTGGAATACGTGGCAGCCTGCGCAGTCGAGGCCCGCTTCAAACATGGCACTCGGCTGACTCTCGCCGCTCCCAACGTCGCCCGTAAAAAGCATCACCTGCTCACGATGTGTCCTTCGGTGACAACTCGAACAGTCCAAATCGCTGCCCGCACTGACACGCTGGATCTTGTGCTGGATCTGGAGATGGCACTGGATGCACTCGATCTTATTGTCGCTGATATGCGCTTTATGCAGAAGCTCGATTTCATCGTACTTACCCAAGCGTTCCTGGTCGCTGTGGCACGAGAAACAGTTCTCTGGAGGAACAAAGCCGTCACCAACGACGGTCTTGGCATGGCACTGATCGCATTCGAGGCCCCGATCAATGACGTCTTCGTGGAACGTGCTTATCTCAGTAGGCACCGGCACCGTCAACGAATCCCAGCGGTGGCACGTCGTACATTCTGAAGCGCGCTCAAAATCAACCAGATCCAAGCCAGATTCGGGCTTCTTCATGTGGCAAAGAAAACAGCTCGTCTCCGTCACCGTTATATGGTCGCCCTGTACGATCTGTGAGTGACAGCTCGTACACCGCAGTTCCTTCCCTCGGCGCATGTCCTCCAGGTGAACCTTGTGGTCGAAGGCTACACCCTGAAAGGCCACCGTTCCGGTCAGCTTTCGCGTTTCGTGGCATCCGCTTTGTAGACACGACGAGTCGTCGATCTCGGCCCAGGGCTTCCGACGGGAATAGGAGGCTGAAAGGTAGTTCACCACCTGAACAAGCCCCTCGACCTTACCGCGTACTGTTCCAGCAAGGCCCGGCGGGAAATGGCACTTGACGCACGATATGTCGGAGTGTGCGGGCGCAGCGATCCAACTCTCATAGTACGGTTCCATGTAGTGACACGTCGGGCAGAACGTCGGCCTGGACGTGTATTCCGCAGACAGCCCGACAAAGAGCAAGGCCACGACAAGACCCAAGCCGCCCTGGACCCAGAGCTTTCGCTTCGAACCCGGCTTTCTCGCCCATTGAACAGCACTTCTTATTCGGTTGAGAACCTTGGCCATGCTTCAGTCGCGGGGAAATAATTCTCCCGCCGGTTGATTGGGTTACAAATGATAGATCGGCGGGAACAGAACACTTCTAAGGTAAGAAGTTCCTTCATCCCGTGGCGACGCACGTAGTCGTCGCGACAACCGTAAATGATCCGGGTCTACTGATCTATCGGATCACCCGCTTGCCCTGCCTCGCGCCCGGACTCCTTCAATCTTTCCAACTCGAGCGGGTGCTCTTCTTCCATCTCTTCTTCGGTGACGAGCCCCGTGAGCCAGGTGAAGTTCATGGGGTATACATTTGGGTTGAAGATGACGAAGTAGAAGTGCCAGACGACAATCGCGAGGAAAGCCAACCATGCTTCATAGTAATGAATGACCTCATTGACGTCGACAAACAACTTCGAGAAGTTGCCCATGAAGAAGTTCTCGAACCATAGAACCACACCCGTCACAGTCATGATGATCGTTCCCCAGATCAACGCCCAGTATTCGGCCTTCTCGATGTAGCTGAATCGATCAAATTGCGGTTTGTCTGGGGTCAGCCCGAGATTGTATCGAAGCATGTTCCCGACGTCAGAGAAGTCTCGAACCCGGAGCATTATGTCCCGAATAAACTGGCGGCCTCGTACGGTTGCAGAAACGTAGTAGATGTGGTAGAGCGAATCACCAACCATGACCACGGCGGCGACGCGATGAAGGATACCCCGCAGCTCAAATAGCGTGACGCCCATGAGGTTGCGAAGACCTTGGACCCACCAGGCATCGGGAAACTTCAGCATGAATCCCGTTATCACGAGCATAATGAAGCTAACGGCAAGGGTGGCATGCTGAATACGTTCGTTGACTGTCATTCGCAGGAAAAGTCCGGTCTTTCGAACGCCGACTGGTTGCGTCATCGCGGGGGTCGTCGTTTCGAGGTAACGACGCCGCATTTTTCGTCCCCAGTCGAGCAGGTTGTGCGCTCCCATTCCGCCAATAACGACGGTGATGAGCAGAATGTATATGGTGGATATCCAGTACAGGATCTGGTTGCCTTCCGGCGTCCGAACGACGTGCACGGATCCTCGGGCAAAGTTCTCGTTCGCTCCGGGGTGACAGTCGCCACAGGTAGAGGAGAGGTTTACCGGGTGGACGCGGGACCTCGTATCGGTAGACGGCCAGATGTCGTGAACTCCATGACAACTGGTACAGTTTGCTGTCTCCGCGGAACCAAACCTGGACGCGAGCCCATGGTAGCTATCGCTGAATGACGCCGGCCGTCCGGACGCAAAGCCGTACTTCGACGAGAGCTTGTAGGAGTTGTGACACGGGCTGCAGACTTGCTCGGAGACGTTTGCGGCTGCCACCGGCGAATCGGAGCGCGCGTGCTCTACGATGGAATGCTC
>JAHHLP010000350.1 GCA_018679295.1 Rhodothermia bacterium | reverse complement strand
GACAAGGTCAAAGCAGCAAGCAAGAATATCGACGTCTACGTCTGCCATCCCGGGTCATCGGCAACATCGCTTATCAGCACGAGCGGTAGCCGCACCTCAAGGATCGTGTTTGGACTCATGTCTCTATCGCCCATGGTTCAATCAGCCGAAAAAGGCGCTTATCCTGAGGTCATGTGCGCCACCGAAGATGGTCTGGAACAGCGGGCCCTCTACGGTCCTACGGGGCGCAAGGAGTGGGTCGGCCCAGTCGGTAAGGGCACGCTGGAGCCTCACGCCTACGACAAGGCCGTCATGGAAAAGCTGTGGAGCCGATCGGAAAAGGAAACAGGTTTCAACTGGAAACTCTGAATCAGAACGTCAACAAGACTATTGACAGGACCATGGACATTTTAAAAGTGGCAACCGATTGGACAAAAGCCGAAGTTTCTTCGTCGCAGTTTTTCATCCTAATTGGAGTCCTATTCATATTGGGAAGCATAGGGTTTTGGCAATTGGGAAAAACCGAGGTTGCGAAGGCATTTCTTGTCCCGATGTTAGTAGCAGGTACTTTGCTTCTGTCTATAGGGCTTGGAATATTCTTTGCCAACAAGTCTAGAGTTTCAAGCTTTGCGAACGCACACAATAACGATGTCACAGCCTTTGTGGAATCGGAAATAAGCCGAACTGAGAAAACGATTAACGAATACCAAACCATCGTTTTCAAAATCATCCCCCTGATTATTGTGACTGCTGCATTGTTAATTGTTCTTATTGACAAACCTATTTGGCGCGCCATCGGTATCACAACTATTGCGATGATGGCGGTTATTTTATTGGTAGATATTAATGCCAATGCAAGAATCGAAGCATACAATAAACAACTAGTATCGGTCGAGAAGACACGGTCTCGATAACACCCGCACCGGCCTGATCGCGTCCGCCGCTATGATGTCATAAACGTTTCCTCCGAACCGAAGGCCGAGCCGGCTTAGGCCGTAGTGAGAGTCTGCACGCCTCGGAAGTAGGTGTTCGGCGGCACGCCAATAAAACAGCCCGGCTCGCAAGCGCAAGCCGGGCTGGGGATGAAAGGAAAGAAAAGAAATCACTCCCGTCGATCATCGAAAAAAAGGGCGTTCAACAATTCTGCACTGGTATACGATTAGCCTATCCGCTCTAGAGGAAGTCGTAGATCAGATCCCCAATCGATATGCTACAAACGAATTCTGCGCTTTTACCCCTTCCCTTTGTGATGGGAATTTGGTCCAGGTGCACGTGAAAAGTGAAATCGACATTGGGAGTTGGTGCAGCCGGCTCAGGTACCGGCTGCTTGCCGGATGTTACCTGGTCACCGTTGGCGGCCGCCCCCCAGACGATCACTTCTGCAAGTTCACCGCGCTTTAAGCCGACCTCGATAATACCGAACGAGACTTGCGGACACGAGGTGCTGGTTCCGCGCATGCTACCGTCGACAAAGTCCATACCGACGTCGTAGTCGGTGCCTATTCTTATGGCGCCATCCGGGTCGGTGATCGCTCCGTCGACCGGATTGAAATCGCCGACGCCGACCGACACGTTTGCCGGCTGCAAACCGTCTCCACCACTGCCGCCGCAGGGAGGGTTATCGCACTTCTTGGTAACACGCCCATCGGTCACCTCTGCTGGGCTCGATTCTTCGGGTGTGATGCTACTGCATGATGTAAGAAATACCGCTGTGACCAAAGTACAGACGGTTCCGAAAATGCCTTTCATGACAGGGGCCTCTTTCGGTTGGTAGTGAAATTTCTTGCCAACCCGGTCTAATGCCGGGGTGGCGGCCAACCGACCTTGGAACGCGCACGAACGGAAGAAGCAGACGTGTCAGGAGCAAGCCGTAGCGCGAGAGCGACCGAGGGTGTAGAGCGAGGCGAAGTCGGTCGGGTGTCGGCGATGGTAGGGATTCACTATGCTAATTGCAAGGGTTTCCCCTACAAGACAACCTGAGAGGATCCGGCATGTCCGATCAAGTCGCAGGGCAGAAACACTAACGCGTTGTGCGCCAGTGTCTTGTCAAAAATAGTACCCGGGGTGGGACTCGAACCCACACGCCATTGCTGGCAACGGTGTTTGAGACCGTAGCGTCTACCAATTCCGCCACCCGGGCAATAGACACTAATCTACGCGGGACATCTTACCCATGTTTGTCAGAAATCGAAGAATCAAGTCGGAGATGGCTGTTCGAACCGCTGCAAGAACAATCCGGAGCCGGCATCAATCGGAATCAATGGGTGCCAGCCACTTGCTACGGCCTACATCGCTCCGAAACCCTTCATAAACCGAATCGACGTTTCAATGCCCTGCCGAAACCGATCCAATCCGAAATGCTCGTTCGGTGAGTGAATCGCGTCGGAGTTGAGACCGAACCCCATCAGCACGGTGTCGATGCCGAGAATCTCTTTGAAGTCGGCTACGATCGGGATCGATCCACCCTCGCGGGTAAAGAATGGCTCCTTTCCGAAGACGGCTTTCATAGCGTCGGCGGCCGCCCGCATGGCGGGTATCTTCGTGTCAACCAGAACAGGCTTCCCTCCGTGAACGTCTTTAAAGTCGAGCTTCATTGTAGGCGGGACGTTCTCTTCGAAGTACGCCTTGATTTTCTCCGTGATGTCGGGCGACTTCTGGTCGGGGACGAGCCGCATGGAGATCTTCGCGCTGGCCTTGGCCGGCAGTACCGTCTTGGCGCCCGGTCCCTGATATCCGCCCCAGATCCCATTGCAGTCCAGCGTTGGACGTGCTGTCACGGCTTCCAGGACGGAGTAGCCCTGCTCCGTCCTCGCCTGTTCAAGACCGATCTCCCGTAGCCAACCGGCCTCGTCGAACGGCAACGCAGCGAAGGTGGCGCGCTCCTCCGCGGTGAGCGGAATGACGTCGTCGTAGAAGCCGGGGATCGTAACGCGATGCTCCTCGTCGTGCAGGCCCGCAATGAGTCGCGAAAGTACGTTGATCGGATTCTCAACTGCTCCGCCATAAACGCCGGAATGCAGGTCCCGACTCGGGCCCGTAAGGGTAACCTCGACGTACGCCATTCCTCTCAGTCCGTATGTGATCGAGGGCACGC
>JAHHLP010000582.1 GCA_018679295.1 Rhodothermia bacterium | reverse complement strand
GTACTGCAGGAGGAAGAGCACAGCCCGGGAATGTTCAATCTGACTCTTGGTACACTTCAGCGGCTCAACTTCTCGACGAAACGCCTGGACAACCTGCTGCCATTCTTCGAGCTGCGTTTGGCGGCTGAACTCGGATTCGCCCCCCTCATCCAAAAGGAAGAGGTCGAAAGCCTGGGCGGTGACGGTGGATACCTCGCTTTCGATAGTGGCGCCATCACCTCATCTCGCGCCGGTGCGTTCTCCGAGGCGGGGTCGAGAAAAGCCCTGCGTGCGTTCGCAGTCTACGCTTCCGCGGACGCCGACATCATCCTCAAAATGGCTGTTGATGATAGAACGAGAACCGAAGTCGAGCATCTCGTTGAGGCGTACATGAAGTATCACCTTGAGGAATCGTATCCGAGTCGCTCGCGAAAAGTGATCACCCAGATGTTGATGTGACGGGCCCGAGTTGACCTTTACGTTAAACACATGTAGATTACATATGTTTGAAAGGCGTTCATCTCTTCATCCCCCCGAATCCCATGAGTCGCCGCGACCTTACCGAGAAGCAGCGTGACTTCATCCGCTATCTCCGCTCCTACCTGCGGGAGCATGGCGTCTGGCCCACCTACCGTGAGATAAGCGATCATTTTGGATTCCGGTCACCCAATAGCGTCACCCAGAACCTTCAGGCTCTCCACAAGAAAGGATACCTGAAGCGTGATGAGTACGGCTACGAGCTAGCGGAAGACGAGTACCCGCGTGCCGCAAACGCCATCCCGATACGGGGTGTAATAGCAGCAGGAGCATTGCAGGAGGCAGTAGAGGCGGACCTCGGAAATATCACGTTGGAGACCCTCTTCCCCAATCTGGAAAGGATATTCGCGATTCGTGTCTCGGGACGCTCGATGATTGGTGAGGGCATCGGTGACGGCGACTACGTCCTGCTGGTCGATGACGACATTCCCAACGGAGGTATCGGCGCTGTACTCTACGACGGTGAGACTTCTCTCAAGAGGATCTACCACGAAGGCAACTCTATTCGACTGGAGGCTGACAACGATGAATACGAAGACATCCACATCGCGCCGGACGTTTTCGAGGAAGTGACGGTCCTCGGTCGCTACGTAGGACACGTAAATCGAGACGGCATCTTTGCAAGGGCCGGTCGCCGCGCGACCCGTGCAGCCTAGAACACAGTGGAGTCCTTGGATCTGGTACGCGGTTCCAGGAATGGAACTAGTGACGCACAGGCGCTAAGTTGCGAAATGCCCGTCACCAATCTTGCGCACCGGTCAAATCGTGTTTCGAGTCGCCGTCATTGCCTGCCTTTCGGTGCTCGCCTTGGGCGAGGCATGGTCGCAGCCGTTCTCGTGGGATAATGCGATCGTCTATTGGGTGATGATCGACCGTTTTCACAACGGCGATCCGTCGAACGACCACTCGTACGGCCGAGGCGTTGGCCCCGGAGGCACACCCATTCACGCCGACTCGCCCGGACGCTTCTTCGGCGGAGACCTAAAGGGGTTAACAGACAAGGTTGAGGAGGGTTACTTCTCAAGGCTTGGCGTAAACGCAATCTGGATCTCAAGTCCCCTCGAGCAGGTCCATGGTTGGGTAGGCGGACCGGAAGGCGCTTATCCGTCGTACGGATATCATGGCTACTGGCCTCTCGACTTCACATCCATTGACGCGAACTACGGCACGGAGTCAGATTTTGCATCGTTTGTCCAAGCCTGTCACGAACGCGGGATCCGTGTCGTTATGGACGTGGTCATCAACCACGCGGGATACAACACCCTCGCCGACATGTCGAAGTTTGGGTTTGGTGCGATTCGGGACTCGAGCTGGCAGAGCTGGAGCCCCGGCCCTGGCGAGAACTGGCATGGTTACCACGATCGGTTCATCGACTACTCCGACACCAGCGCTTGGGGGCAATGGTGGGGCCCGCACTGGGTGCGTGCGGATCTCGCCGGTTACGACCGCTGCGGCGAGGACGATCGTACCACGTGCACGTCGAGCCTCCCCGACTTCAAGACGGAGTCCACGCAAACCGCAACCATTCCTGAATTCCTGGTTCGGAAATGGTCTCGGAAAACACGGGGGCGCATCCCAGTCGAGACCGACACTGCGGATGCATTGGCCGCCGGGTCCGTTGCCGCCTCCCCTCTGACCAACGGAATTCCGACAAGCACGTCATCAATAGATCCGGTCGAATCACTTGGCTCGGCCCGCAGCCGTGCCTCGCCAGGCAACCGTGACTGGGCCCGTGACGCGGCAGCCGCTCCGTCGGAACACCTCATCCGTTGGCTGACCCACTGGGTAAGAACCTACGGCATCGACGGCTTTCGGCTGGATACAGCGCGCAACCTCGACCTCCCGACCATTTCATCGTTGAAGAAAGCCGGTATCAGTGCACTGAGGGCATGGAAAAACGAAAACCCTGACCAAAGCGCGGACGACCTGGACTTCTGGATGACGGGCGAGATCTTCGGCCACGGCGTTGAACGCAGCCCGTATTTCGACGCCGGCTTGAATTCCGTGATCAACTTCTCGTTACAGCCGGATCTCGAGAAAGGTACCGATGTGGACTCGCTCTATCGTACCTATTCCGAGCGAATTAACAGTCATTCGGATTTCAACGTCCTCAGCTATATCTCGTCTCACGATACGAAGCTGTTTGCGCGCGACAGACTCTTCGAAGCCGCAACCTTTTTTCTGTTGACGCCGGGCACAGTGCAGATCTTCTATGGGGACGAGACCGGTCGACGACCCGGACCGCCCGATGCGATCGGCACTGATCGCACCCGATCGCCCATGAATTGGGGAACGATCGACGACGAACTCCTGGCACACTGGCAGAAGCTCGGACTGTTTCGCGCGCGGCACCCCGCGATTGCCGCGGGAGCGCATGAGACGCTTGCTACAGAGCCGTACGTATTCACTCGGTCACTTCACGCTGGTGCCTGGCAAGACGATGTCGTGGTCGTCATCGGCGCCAACGGAAAGACGAGTGTGAACGTATCGACGGTCTTTCCAGACAATACGATCTTGAGAGACGCTTACTCAGGACGGACTACCTTTGTGTCATACGGCATTGTGTACGTCAATGCCGCGGAGGGATTACCGGTCCTGCTCGAAGAAGTCAAGTAGTCCCGGCTTATCGCTGCATCAGGATCCATCGATCCGGATCCAGCGTGATCTCGGTCTCGGGATCGGCCTCGAATTCAGAGCTTCCGTTTGACATTTCAATCATCCTCAGCTCGCCACCTATTTCGACCGAGACGGGCATCGGAAAATCAAGATCGCCCGGCACCTTCCATGTCAGTCGGACGCGATTGCCATCTCTATCAACCGACAACTCGGGAAGATCCGGTTGTCGCAGGTATACGCGGAAGAACCAGTCAAGGTCGCGGCCGGCCACCTCTTCGACTATTCGGATGAAATCGTCTGAGGAGGCGAAGCGACACTGGCATTGTCGACTGCGAGATGATGCTGAATCGGGATAGGCCATCCGGCGAAGGGACTCATACAGGGCGTCGCGACCGATCAGGTATCTTAGAGAATGCAGGATCCACGCACCCTTGGTGTAGATGTCGTGAGGTCGCTCGAACATCTCGTTGACCGAACTGATCTCCGCAGGCGCGACCGCCAGCCGATTCGAGATCATGCCCCGATTCGCACGTATGTATGCGTGGTAAGCGTCTTCTCCCCCGAGATCCTCGGCATACATCGCCTGTGTGTAGG
>JAHHLP010000489.1 GCA_018679295.1 Rhodothermia bacterium | reverse complement strand
TCGCGATGACAGCGCCCGCACAGGTCCGGTACGTTTCGAGCGAACGTGGGCGACCCCATGTCATCGCTGGACATCATGTCGTGGTCGCTATGACAGTCGGTGCAATACGGCGCCAATGAATCACCGCGAGCATAGTGCTGACCGTGTTGGCTGATTTCAAAATCATCTACTTGCTGGGAGTGGCACATCGAGCAATCGACTTTCCCGCTTTCCAGGCAAAGCGGGTCTCGAGTCCGGCTGATATCAGTATGGCACTTGAAGCAGGACGTTCCCGCATGAACCGAAGCTGCAATCTTCTCCGGCTCGACATAGAGTGACACGCGCTGCCCGTCCTCGATCTTGTGCAGCTCGGGGTTGCTATGGCAGTGGACGCATTCCGCATCGGGAAAGCTTTCCTCATAGAACACTCGCCGCACCTCATGCGGCTGGTGGCAGTCGACACAGATCGGCAACTGGTGCGGCTTCTCCTCCCACAACTTGCCGTCGATCACCTTGAGGTGGACCTTCTCGATCTGGGCATGGCATTGCATGCACGTCGATGCGATGTTACGTCGGTTTATTGACGACGACGGGTTTTCGTGCGGCAGGATGTCGTGAGCTCGATGACAGCTGGAGCAGACGGCAGTGACTGTGAGTCCCCTACGGAATAGACCGTCTCCGTGAATCGACTGAGAGTAGTTCTCCAACACATTGTGCTGGCTTATCGTCCTCAGTTCGGATACTGTCGTACCCTCCTTATGACACCGGCCGCACAGGTCCGGCACATTCATCACATAGGTCGGGGAGCGCTCGTTCTGGTACGAGAGGATGTTGTGCTTTCCGTGGCATGTAACGCACGTGGGTGCCAGGTACCGTCGCTGCTCAACGGCGCGACCATGCAGACTGCCTTCGAACGCCTCGAAGGCTTTGTCGTGACACATGTCACATTCGACGGGCTCCAGTTCCTCCTCGTGAGGTAGATCATCCACGTCCACATCCGCGTGGCACGACGTGCAACCCTCGTTGCCGTGAACCGAGATCGCAAACGCCCTGTAATTGACAAACAGAGAAACGCGGCGTCCGTCCTTCTCAACGACCAACGTCCGGTCGTCGTGACACATCATGCACTCTTCGTCTTCTTCCTGCTGGGCAAGCGCAGGCGCCGACACGCTCGCCACGCCCATTACCACAAGCAACCAGCACGCCAAGGCACCGGGCAAACGCCCTGACGTCACGAATCGGTTTCGATCTTCGACTACCCTGCCCAACTTTAACAGTCCAATCTTGGGTAATGAACCACTCTGAAGATCGGATACAGTCTCGCTGACGGAGAACAGGATTGCCTACCGCTTCGTGTGAGGGATAGCCTTACGAGCAGTGTCGGGCACAACAGTACCGAAACTGAGAAGCCCGTAAGAACGGGGGAGCGCGCCTGAGACTAGAAGACGTCGACTTCGCCGTTGATGTGCAGCGTCTTGTCGATAATATTCAGGTTGGCGTCGACCACGCTGCCATGGCAGTTATTGCACGCATCTCCGGAGATATGGCCGGTCGGAGGAAGGCCGTGGCACGTACCGCAGTCCGCCTGGCCGGTACCGACTTCGTTCCAAATCACGGCAACGTTATTTCCCCGGATGAAGTCTTCAGCGTAGGCAAACTGATTCGAACTCTCTTCCTTGCTGAATTCGAAGTTGCCGTGGCAGTAGCTGTTGCCGCACGTCAGCGAATTCACGTCGTACGTAACGTCCAGCTCGCCGTTACGCGTTGACAACGGACCGAACACCACCTCGGCCATCCCGGGAGTATCATCCTGCAGGACGTGGCCTGCATCGGCATACTCATCCGGATTGATGTGGCAGTGCGAACATTCAAGTCCCAAGTCGGCGATAGCAGTGGCGATGTGTGCCTGGTGCGCGCCAACGCCGCGCTCATCAGAAGCGATGCCATCCGAGAGGTCCTGCGGGGGCGCGAAGTTCTCTGAACCACCGTGACACGTACTGCAGTCTTCGGGGCCATCGTCCGCGGTGTGACAGGTAAGGCAGTTCTTCGCAGCCGCGCCGGGACCGTCTGGGTCCACACCGCCCCTTCCGTCGTAGTCTTCACCGTGGCACGACTGGCAACTTGTTAGATCCCAGTTGAGTGTCTCCTGGAAAAACGCCTCATGAAACCTCGGATTCGAGGGCACAGCGAATCCTTCCGGGTGCGGGTAGGCCGCATGGCAGGTCGCGCACGAGACGTTCGACGTGCCCCCTGAATAGTCTTCACCATGGCAGGACTGACAACTTTCCGCCTTGCGCACACTCTCCAGCACCAGCAGGCCATGGAAGTCAGGGGATGACGAATCCAACCAGCCTTCGGGATGCGTCCTCTCTGTGAGAAACTCGGACGTATCGGCACAGCCGGCGATCGCGACGGCAGCGGCAATAATGGCAACCGGGAGGAGACTATGAGAGGTAAATTTCAATCGTCTAATCGTCTTCAAATTGCGAATCGTGACAACCGGAAGTTCCGCATGTTGTTGCCGCATCATCCTGGTGACAGGATATGCACGAGTTCAAATCGGCGGATGCCTCGAACCGGTGCATGCCTCCCTCGCCCGGAATGGCCCAACCCGGTCGGTGGTTCTGCGGGAGTACCTGGTTTTCGGCGTGACAATCACCGCAGAAGGTCACATCGGCGTGGCATGTGTAGCAATTGGGCTGGAGGTTTCGCGCATCGAGGGCATGCGTGAACTCGTAGTTGAGCGGATGTGTGGTTCGATCCACGTTATCCCCTTCATGACAATCCTGACAGTAGCTTGGCTCATGGCACGTCTGGCACTGCATGCTGCTGAGCGTCTCATGCGCATCGACTCGAGCTACTATTCCGTGCGTGTGCAGAAAATCGCCTGCGTGAGTTTCCGGTAGCAGCACTTCGTCTTCCAGATGGCAGCTGGAGCACTCCTGGGTCACCGACTCCGACTCGTGGCAGTCGAGGCAACCCACCATGGTCGGGATAGCCTCGGCCTCCACCATCTCCGGCTGCAGCAGGGCTGCGTGACAGTCGTTGCACTCCAGTCCCTGGGTAACGTGGCGCTCGTGGGAGAATTTCTCGCTGTAGGTCGTGATGCGTTCCAGGGCGGCGGCCTCATCGACATTCGTGTGACAAGTGCCACACTCGTCGTCATCGTCTACCTCGTGGCAATCTGCACACACGTCTTTGTCCGGCAGGAGGTCGTCGAGTCCGGAAGCACTCTGCTCGACGCCGGAATGACAATCGTCACAAACCAGCTCGACATCCTCAACGTGAAGGACGTGGTCGAATATCAGATCTCCGCCATCAGAAGGCCCGGTCTGGGCGGGTCCGGGCACCCTGGCCTGAAAGACAAACGCCAGGATGAGCGGAGAGCCCAGCAGTGTAAGCAGCGTTCTGTAGCGTGAGATAGTTCTTGGACCGGTCAATTCGCGTTGATCAAGTTGAGTTTCTGGAAGATCCGTCGCTACATCAAATCGTCGAAAAGTTATACACGATCCGGAAAAGCCCCCTCAAGTCGTTGTCGTAGAGGCTGTTCAGGCTCTCCTGCACTTCGGCGTCAAACATCAGGTTTCGGACCGGAGTAACACGAAGGCCGGCGGAGAACGACGTCGCGTCCTCATCGAAATCAGCCGAATAGCGCTGGAAGTTGTAGTAGCTGCTTGACGCTCGCGCCTGAACTCCGCGTGCAATCTCGTATTGGGCGGCTCCGTAAAGTCCAATCCGGTCTCCGCCAAATCCGGTCCGGTAGACCACTCCCACAGTGCCCCATCGAGCCGATACAGAGGCGAGTACTTCGTTGCCGGCCTCACCCTCGTCGTATAGCGTCAGGTAGTTTTGCAGGCCGAGCTGATACTGGCCAATACTGTAGTAGCCACCGGCTCTCACCTGATTGTAGGCGGTGAGACTGAAGACGTTGAAGAACGAGTCCTCGAACACCTCGGGCTTCTGGCTTTGGAATTCTCCCGACACTGTCCACCGATCAAAAGTATACATGGCGCGCAGGCGCAGCCGCTGGTAGTCGGAAGACTTGAGATTGTAGTCGAACTGCGCGAGGTAGAAGAGTCCGGGTGAGGCCTGACCCGAAAGAGCCGCTCCCGCGAGCTGCCATACAACCGCCTCGGAGCGAACCCGTTGAAAGTAGCTGAGGTCGAGCTTTGCAGCCGTACTGAGTCGGCCGGAAGTGTAGGCTCCCAGCACATATCCGGCGTCGGTCGAGCCCAATTCAAAGTCGCGACCGCGAGGCACTTCCAAGCCACCCACGACCTGCGTCTCGATCCGCGGATGGAGCTTGGCCTTGACACTCAGGGCGTCAGCCGTCCCAACGATCACACCGCGCCACAAGAATTGC